>JAIEKC010000099.1:0-1870 GCA_029064505.1 Acetatifactor sp. | reverse complement strand
GAAATATTCAAAAGAACATGTATTGTTACTGATCTTTATTTATTATTATAAGGGCATTCTGTCCATCAATGATATTCAGACGCTTCTTAAGCCCATTACGGAGAAGTATTTTCGCACAGGTGCAGAGTTTAATTTGGAGAAGATCTATAAGGAAGTCTTCAGTATGGAAAAGACGGAGATTGAAACTCTGAAGAAGGATGTCATCAGAAAGTATCGGGAGGCAGAACAGACTTTTCAGGATGTATCTGGGGAGGATGCCGATTTTCTGAGGAAATTTTCTTTTATCTGTGCACTGAGCTATGATGTATATGTGAAAAAACTGATCATTGAAAAGATTGTGGACGAGCTTGCGCAGGAGAGGAAGGGCGGTCATTCGGCGACGAAGACTGACAATAATAAAAAGAAAAATCACAAAGGCGAGAAGCCGGAAAACGGAGGGGTTGAAAATGAAGGATTCTAATTGCGGTTATTGTATGAGAGGGGAATTGCTGGACAAGTTCGGCATCTTTATCTGTGATCTGAAGGTCAGCAGCCTGATCTTATTTAAGGAGCAGTCAAAGCCCGGCAGATGTATCGTGGCATATAAGGATCATGTCAGCGAGATCGTTGATATTTCTGACGGGGAGAGGGATCTGTTCATGGCCGATGTGGCACATGCGGCAAAGGCGATCCATGCCGCTTTTCATCCGGATAAACTGAACTATGGCGCTTACGGTGATACGGGCTGTCATCTGCACATGCATCTCTGCCCCAAGTATGAGGGCGGAGATGAATGGGGCGGTACTTTCCAGATGAATCCCGGAAAGACTTTTCTCACTGACGCGGAGTATGCCGAGATGATCCAAAAGATCAAGGAGGCACTGTGAGAGGGAGCTGTCGGTCATAAAACGGGCAAAATATGGAAATACAGTGCGTCTGCTTCGGGGATTTTTGTAACCTTTTTTGCGAAATGTTCATAAGATAAAGCATCACAAAAAGGGAGGTCTTTATGAAATTTTTCAGGAAAAAGGTACCAGGCAAAAAAATTCTTGCATCAGCGCTCGCTGTGGTAACTGCGATGGCGGCATTGACAGGCTGTGGCGGTGAAGGCAGCTCCGGTGACGGGGGAAAGACAAAAGTAGTATTGAACGAGGTGGCGCACTCTATTTTCTATGCGCCCATGTATGTGGCGATCGAGAAAGGCTATTTTGCGGAAGAGGGTATCGACATAGAACTGGTCACCGGGTTCGGCGCGGATAAGACCATGACGGCGGTGCTCACCGGGGAAGCGGATATCGGCTTTATGGGAAGCGAGAGTACGATCTATACCTATGTGGGCGGAACGGAGGATTATGTGGTGAATTTTGCGCAGCTGACCCAGCGGGCAGGTAACTTTCTGGTATCCAGAGAGCCCATTGAGAACTTTCAGTGGAACATGCTGGTGGGAAAGGATGTGTTGGGAGGAAGAGCGGGCGGTATGCCGGAAATGGTTTTCGAGTATATTCTGAACAAGAATGGCATCGATCCCATGGCGGATGTTTCCATTGATCAGAGCATTGATTTCGGTTCCACTGCGGCAGCCTTTTCGGGTGGTCAGGGGGACTTTACGGTAGAATTCGAACCACATGCAACCACGCTGGAGCAGAAGGGCGAAGGTTACGTAGTGGCATCGCTGGGCGAGGACTCCGGTTATGTACCCTATACCTCTTTCTCCGCCAAGAAGAGTTATCTGGAGAAAAATAAGACTGTAGTGCAGGCGTTCACCAATGCTCTCCAGAAAGGAATGGATTTTGTTCAAAGCCACACCCCGAAGGAAATTGCCGAAGTCATTGCTCCTCAGTTCCCGGAGACGGACATGGAGACGCTGACTGCGATCGTGGAACGTTACTAC
>JAIEKC010000098.1:0-3085 GCA_029064505.1 Acetatifactor sp. | reverse complement strand
GATGAAGAACTGAAGAAGATGGGCGAAGTATACCAGATGAATCCTGAAAAGGTAGAAGAGATGCTGGGCAAGGACGGCAGAGAGCAGGTAAGCGAGGATATCTGTGTCAGGAAGGCTGCTGAGTTCGTAGTGGAGCAAGCCGTAGAAGAATAAACGTGTATGCGCAATTTTAGAAGGTGTCTGTTTTGTTTCCTGCATTTCCTTCAGATACAGGACGAGCAGACGCCGGATTCATGTGGGAGGTTTTAATATGAGTTTAGTGCCTTATGTCATTGAGCAGACCAGCAGGGGGGAGAGATCCTACGATATCTACTCAAGGCTTTTGAAAGACAGGATTATTGTGCTGGGTGAGGAAGTGAACGATACCTCCGCCAGCATTGTGGTGGCTCAGTTGCTGTTTTTAGAGGCGGAGGATCCAGAGAAGGATATTCATCTGTATATTAATAGTCCTGGCGGGGTCATTACGGCGGGTATGGCAATCTATGATACCATGCATTATATCAAGTGTGATGTGTCTACCGTATGTATCGGTATGGCGGCCAGCATGGGGTCCTTCCTGCTGGCAGGCGGCGCGAAGGGAAAGCGTTTTGCGCTGCCCAACGCGGAAATTATGATCCATCAGCCAGCAGGCGGCACACAGGGACAGGCAACGGAGATCGAGATTGCAGCAAAGCATATCTTAAGGACAAAAGAGAAATTAACCATATTCTGGCGGAGAACACAGGCAGGGATTACGAGCAGATTTGCGCGGATACAGAGCGTGATAACTGGATGAGCGCTGAGGAAGCAAAAGAATATGGCATTATCGACATGGTAATCAGCTCCCATGATGCGCAGAGCGGAAACTAAGGTCTTTTTATCGGAAGCGAAGAGATTGCATCCGATAAGGCTATATTATAACATTTAGGAGTGAAGGAATGGCAGGAAGAATTATCGGAAGCGATATCAGATGCTCCTTCTGCAATAAGACCCAGAACCAGGTCCGCAAGCTGATCGCAGGCCCGGCAGGAGTCTATATCTGTGATGATTGTGTAGAGATCTGTACGGATATTCTGGAGGAGGAGCTGCAGGAAGAGGAAGAGGAGGAATCTGTCCGTCCCGACATTAATCTTCTGAAACCTGTTGAGATCAAGAGTTTTCTGGATGAGTATGTGGTTGGTCAGGAGGAGGCGAAGAAAGTGCTCTCCGTGGCCGTCTACAATCATTATAAGAGAGTGATGGCACCCAGGGATCTGGATGATGTGGAACTTCAGAAGAGTAATATCATTATGGTTGGGCCTACAGGATCGGGCAAGACTTACCTGGCTCAGACCCTGGCAAAAATCATTAATGTCCCTTTTGCGATCGCGGATGCGACCACATTGACAGAAGCCGGATATGTGGGAGAGGATGTGGAGAATATCCTGCTCAAGCTGATCCAGGCAGCGGACTATGATGTGGAGCGCGCCCAGTATGGGCTGATCTATATCGATGAGATCGATAAGATCACCAAAAAGGGAGAGAATGTGTCCATCACCCGGGATGTATCCGGGGAGGGCGTTCAGCAGGCGCTTCTGAAAATTGTAGAGGGGACTGTGGCAAATGTACCGCCCCAGGGAGGAAGAAAACATCCCCATCAGGAGCTTATCTCCATTGACACCTCTAATATCCTTTTTGTCTGCGGAGGTGCGTTTGATGGGTTGGAGAAGATCATTGAGACCAGGCTGGACCGTAAGGCCATTGGTTTTAATACCGAAGTGTCACAGAAGATGACCAGAGAGATCGGGGATATCCTTCAGGAAGTTACTCCTCAGGATTTGGTGAAATTCGGGCTGATTCCCGAGTTTGTAGGTCGTGTGCCCATCTGTGTTTCTTTGAGAGGGCTTGATAAGGAAGCTCTGGTCCGTATTTTGAAGGAGCCTAAAAATGCTTTGATCAAGCAGTATAAGAAGCTGTTTGACATGGATGGTGTGGAACTTTCCTTTGAGGACAGCGCGGTGGAATCCATCGCTGCTAAGGCCTTCGAGCGTAAGACAGGAGCCAGAGGGCTGCGCTCCATCATGGAGGATATTCTGATGGATACCATGTATGAGATTCCCTCTGATGAGAGCATTGAAGAATGCATCATTACAGAAGATACGGTGAAAGAAGGCAATGCACCCCTGACCATTCATAAGAATGAGCGGAGGATAGGTTTGAATAAAGCCATATAGCCGGTTGAAGGATTGACGGTACAATCTCCGGGATGGCTGGATCGTACTGAACGTGCAAATGGAAAGCGCTGTCCCAGGTGACGGCGTTTTTCGCATTTTACACGCGGGATTGGCGGGTCCTGTACAGCTTATGCCAGGAGTGTGGCTGGCGTTTTTTCATGATTGCGGATGATTGTAACTGGTGTATAGTGTACTTAGCAGGAAATAAGGGAAAACAGTCTGGATGTTTCAACTGGCATCTTGTGTGGAGACACAATTTTATTACAGTACTTTTTCTAACTGTTTCTTGAGAAAGGATGTGGCGAATGGTAATCAAGCAGGTCAGTCTGGAGACAGTATGCGGTGTTACAAGCAAATTGCCGGAGTCTCAGTTGCCGGAGGTGGCATTTGCCGGCAAGAGCAACGTAGGGAAATCTTCCCTGATCAATGCGTTGATGAACCGCAAGGCGCTTGCCCGCACAAGCTCCCAGCCCGGCAAAACCCAGACGATCAATTTCTATAATGTTAACAATGCACTCTATTTTGTAGACTTGCCCGGATACGGCTATGCGAGGGCAAATGAAGCTGTCAAGGCCCAGTGGGGGAAAATGGTGGAGAGGTATCTGCATAAGTCGAAGCAGCTCAAACAGGTATTTCTTCTGGTAGATATCAGACATGCACCTTCGGAAAATGACTGCATTATGTACGACTGGATCAAGAAAAGCGGTTATCAGCCTGTCATCATAGCTACCAAGCTGGATAAGATAAAGCGCAGCCAGGTACAAGGGCAGTTGAAACAGATACGCAGCGTTCTGGGTATGGGGGGCGGCGATACGATCATTCCGTTTTCGGCAGAGACGAAGCAGGGACGGGATGAGATATACAGGATATTGGATGCTGTCCTGGAGGAAATT
>JAIEKC010000097.1:0-2720 GCA_029064505.1 Acetatifactor sp. | reverse complement strand
TTGATTTTCAGGGCGATACCGTGATCTATGCTGCCCCCCATCCCGAAGCCAGGGAATTTATCTGGAACAAGGCAAAAGAAAATTATTATGAATACGGCATTGACATGTTTTGGCTGGACGAGGCGGAACCGGAATATGCCGCCTATGATTTCGAAAACTACCGCTACTACGCCGGCACTGCCCTGAAGGTCAGCAACCGCTATCCTCTGGAACATGCGAAAGCTTTTTACCAGGGCATGAAAGCCCAGGGACAGAAAGATATCGTAAATCTTCTGCGCTGTGCCTGGGCAGGCAGCCAGAAATATGCCGCTCTGGTGTGGTCGGGGGACATTAAGTCCAACTTTACCGCCCTCCGTGACCAGCTGAGCGCCGGGTTGAACATGGGCATTGCCGGCATTCCCTGGTGGGTATCCGATACCGGGGGATTCTTTGGCGATGTCCGGCAGGAACACTTTAACGAGCTGCTCATCCGCTGGTTTCAGTTTTCCGCATTCTGCCCTGTGCTCCGCATGCATGGCGACAGGGGCCCCCATAATATCCCGGCCCTGTCAGACCTGGATCACGGCGGAGGATTCTCCGCAACAGGACAGCCCAACGAACTTTGGAGTTACGGCGAAGAAGTCTTGCGGATCCTGAGAAAATATCTGGATCTCCGTCTGGGTATGAAAGATTACATCCAGTCCCTGATGCAGGAAGCCAGTGACAACGGTTCTCCCGTGATCCGCACCATGTTTTACGAGTTTCCCGATGATGACATATGTTGGAACATCAGTGATCAGTATATGTTCGGCCCCAGATATCTGGTGGCTCCCATATTGTATCAGGGAATGGCCGAGCGGCAGGTATATCTGCCTGAAGGAAACTGGAAGAGCATTCACAGCCATGAGATTTACAGCGGTCCCCGGACTATCACTGCGGATGCTCCGCTTGACATTATTCCGGTATATGAATCCTTATAGTAAGCAAGAGAATCCCGGAAGACTATCGGCAGACATAAAAACTCCCTTTTGCCATGACAGTATATCATAAATCTGCGATTTATGATCAGCATTAGCCGCTCACCGAACATGCAGGCATGTTCTTATCGCCAATGCTCATTATATCATGTCAGCAGGAAATCAAGCGGCTGCGAAGCGGACATTTGATTTCACCTGACATGATAACGAAAGAATCATTGAGCGCGGAGCGTGACAGACGCGCAGCGGCTGGATTCTTGAGTGTATTATATCATGTACACTGTCATATGCAAAAGGGAGAGCTTTCCACCGGAACGTCAGGTTCTCATCAGCCCGTCCACACTGAGTACCACGCCACTGATATAGGAAGCTTTCTCCGATGCAAGGAATACGAAAGCATTTGCAATATCCTCCGGCTGCCCCAGACGGCGCAGGGGAATGCGTGCGATCATGGGTTCAATGACCTCTTTGGGAACCGCCTTCATCATATCCGTCTCCGTAATGCCGGGGGCCACCGCATTCACACGGATTCCTTTGGGCCCCAGCTCCCTTGCCAGAGAAAGTGTAAATCCGTTCACTGCGAACTTGGAGGTGGGATAGGCCACGCCGCTGGGCTGACCGGAGATGCTGACCATGGAAGAGGTGTTCAGGATAACACCGCTGCCCTGCTTCTCCATCACAGGTTCCACAGCCTTGGAACAGTTGAACATTCCTTTTACATTCAGATCCATCACCTTGTCAAAAGTTTCCTCCGTGTAATCGGAGAAAGCCGTACTCTCCGACACCCCGGCATTGTTCACCAGAATGTCAATGCTGCCGTATTTTTCCGCCACCCTGTCAAAAGCCTCCTGCACATCCGCAAGACTGCTCAGATTCGGCCAGATACCTTCCACTTTTGCATCGGGGTATGTTTCCTTCAACTGAGCCACGGCCTTATCCGCCGTCTCCTGACGGCTGGCGCACAGCACTACAGAAGCTCCCTGCTCCAAAAAAGCCTTTACCGTGGAAAAACCGATACCCCTGCTTCCACCTGTGACGATCGCTACTTTGCCTTCTAATTCCATATAAACCTCATTTCTGCGCTGCCCTGACAGCCCGGATCCGATACACCGGCCGGAACTATTCTCTTACGGCAGCTGTGCATCCGGCAGCACAAGGGCACACAGCTTGGAGACTGTTCAGTGAAATCTGCTGTTCCACACTCCACAGTTAAGCCGGAGCTCCATCCGGTCAGAAATTGGACTATGGCGCTGCAAAACAGGCGATTCACAACTTCAATTTTCCGGTCGGATGGAGTATCAGGCATACCGCGAAAGCGGATAATTCTCTTACATCCACATTATAGAAGCATTTCCCCGGTAAGTCAATCTAAACAGACCGGACGGCAGGAATTCAGCCCCATCTGCATATCTGTTCACCCGTCCACCGCGGGGCTGTTTTATAGTCACATCCTCTTCACAATCCTATAATAGGTTCCCGATGTCCGCTTATAACACAGGCTGTAGAATATGGCGAAGGCACAGGATGTGGCCAGAGCGCAGACCAGCAGAAGATCCTTCTCATAAAAATTGATAGCGCTCAAAAGAAGCATGATCATCTTAAGCGCTATTACTGTGTGAAGCAGCGCTCCCGCCAGCGGCAGCAAAAATACCATTCTGATCTGTTTCTTTATGGTGCGGCGGATCTCATCATCACTGAGTCCCACCTTCTGCATGATCTCAAAATTCTTCTGATCCTCAAATCCTTCTGTGATCTGCTTATAAT
>JAIEKC010000096.1:0-7405 GCA_029064505.1 Acetatifactor sp. | reverse complement strand
CCGGCCGTCATCTGTGACGCGGATCCCTCCCCCTGACCAGACCCGGCCGTCATCTGTGACGCGGATCCCTCCCCCTGACCAGACCCGGCCGTCATCTGTGACGCGGATCCCTCCCCCTGGGCAGGTCCGCTTGTCAACAGGGTGCCTCTCTCCGTCAATCCCTTCGTCTGCAGTAACTTCACTCCCGCCACACCGCCTGCCCCCAACAGCAGGATCAGCACGACTACAGTCACTATTATCGTTATTTTCCGTCTTTTCCTCTTTCTGTCCCTTTCACAGCTGCTTTCATAACTAAATTTCTGATAGCTGTAACTTCCCTTTCTGCGCTTTTTCATTTATATACCTCCCTGTGCGCTTCAAAGAGGGGGTTTACAACACACCCTCCTGCATATTTCATTCAATATTTGAAAGTTTGCTTTCACACTTACCCCCATGCCCGCCTCCGATGGGCACTCACTTCAATACTCATAACAATAAAATTCAGCTTTGAAAACTAATGTATGGAAATCTTCTTGCATACTTCCCGTCATGTCTCCTGCAACGGAACATACGATCCATGAGAAGAATCGCTTCCCAAAGCGGACTTGTCTGCTTGGCGGACCTGTTCACTTGGTGGATCTGTTCACTTGGTGGATCTGTTCACTTGGCGGATCTGTTCACTTGGCGGATCTGCCTGGCAGATCTTCAGTGCGTAAGCCTGCGTTTTTACGACCATACGGCTGCACAAATACCCCTCTATAGGTTAGCAGTCTTTTACGCAAAAAGCAATCATTATGTCCATTTCAACCTTTTTTCAAAAAACGCTGTCAGAGCCGACAGATCCTGTCATTTCAACCGCGCCCTGTTCCGCCGTCATTCCCGCCTTATCAGGCTTATTAAGAAAATCTGCCCGGAGCACAACCTTTCAACTGTGTCATTTACCGTTATACAAATTGATTCAGCTGATTGAAAATATATAATTTTATAAGTACAATGAAAACATGACATACTGTTGACATGGTTTGTATAGTATTATCAACATTGAAATCAGAGCCCCGCAGAGGCGGGCATGGGGTGTGATCATGAAAATAGACAGACAGATCGGAATTTTGTCAGTGCTGTTACAAAAAGAAACCGTTACCGCAGTTTATCTGGCGGAAAAGTTTGAGGTTTCCCGCCGTACTATAAACAGAGATATCGAAGATTTGTGTAAAGCGGGAATTCCAATCGCAACAAAACAGGGTGTGAACGGCGGTATCTCTATTATTGAGAACTATAAATTTGACAGGACACTGTTTACACAGGGAGAAATGCGGGATATTCTGGCAGGACTGCGCAGTCTGGACAGTGTGAACGAAACAAATCGTTACGGACAGTTGATGGAAAAGCTGTCAGCCGGTTCCTCTGATCTTATGACAGGCAATCAGTCGGTACTGATCGATTTATCTTCCTGGTATAAGGGTCTGCTTGCACCTAAGATCGAATTGATACGCACATCTATTGACAAATGCAGAAAGTTGGAATTCATCTATTATTCTTCCAAAGGAGAGTCTGAACGCTGCGTGGAGCCGTATTATCTGATCTTCCGGTGGTCCAGCTGGTATGTATGGGGATGGTGTCTGAAACGCGGAGACTTTCGGTTGTTCAAACTGGCTCGAATGGATCAGGTGAAAATGTCGGAGCAGGAGTTCTCGAAGAGACTGGTGTCAGTTCCGGATTTAAACGATGAGAGAATATTTCCCGGCGGAATAAAGGTTAAGGCACTATTTGAACCGGAATGTAAATGGAGACTGATAGAGGACTTTGGGGCGGAAAGTTTTGAAGTACGGCAGGATGGAAAGCTTTTCTTTCAATCCGAATACACAAATAAGGAGAATCTGATCACTTGGCTGCTGTCTTTCAGGGAAAAGGCAGAATTGCTGGAACCGAAAGAAATACGGGAAGAGATCAGGATCAGCCTCGAATATATGAAAAAGAAATATGAGGGTGAAATTTAGCGCGTGTTTGAAAAATGCTTTCTCCAGTGTGTGCGTCACACTTTGCGGGATGCAAGACCTAATTGGGGAGGCGTAGTAGGCATCTCCCGCCAAATCGGGGCGCAACAAGCCGCGAAGCAGGGCGTGCAGACCAGTACGGCATTGCGTAATTAGCAGTGAATTCTGCACCTGATATTTTTGCCAGCACTGCGTTGTCGTCAATCAACATTTACTTTAGTAAATTGACACCGCATCGCCTCTTTCCTCCGCCTTGTCCTGACAAAAATATCTGGCACACTATTCAACGTTAATTGGGCACTGCTGTACTAGGGGAATGATTTTTCAAACACACTCCAGCACTATCGAAATTTCAATAACAAGGAAATGTACTTATAATCAAAAAAAGATATCCCGAAATCCGGACGAATCGCCCGGAACGATTTCCGAAAAGCCGCTTGTTAAGCGGTCCGGAGATCCCGGGAATCTATAAAACAAAAAAGGAGACAGGATTTATGAGGTACACATGGATCGACGAATATTTGCTCAGTAAGGAAGGGGTGACAAAAGATCTTCAGAAGGATTGGAATTGGATCCGTTATCAGATCGGCGGGAAAATGTTTGCGGCAGTCTGTTTGAATGAAAATGATACGCCGTATTACATCACACTGAAACTGGAACCGTCAGAGGGCGATTTCCTGCGGCAGCAGTACAAGGATATCGTTCCCGGATACTATATGAACAAAACCCACTGGAATTCCATAAAACCGGATGGTGAAGTTCCGGATGATCTTCTGAAGGACTTACTGGATAGATCATATCAGCTTGTACTTCAGGGATTTAGCAAAAAGAAGCAGCAGGAAATATTGGAGGCCGCTCAATCGGCAAACGGGATAAGCTGTTGTGGGGCGGATTGTTCCAAATGCGGGTGCTTCGGCACTATGTGTAAGGGGTGTAACGCAAGTTCCGGAAAAGTATTTCATACACCGGAGGGTCAGGCATGTTCGATATATGAGTGCTCGATCAATCAAAAAGGCATGAAAGGGTGTGGCGAGTGTGAGCATGTTCCCTGTGAGATATGGAGAAAGACAAAAGACCCTTCTTATACAGAGGAAGAATTCGAACGCAATATACAGGAACGGGTAGACAGATTAAGGAAAGGATGAAAAAGGCATGAAGATTACACCCACGCTGAATTTTGGAGGAACCTGCCGGGAAGCTGTTCAAATGTATGAAAGGGCATTAGACGGGAAAATAACTTGTATGATAACTTATCGGGAAGCCAATGACCCGGCGTATATGCCCCTTCTCACCGAAGTGCAAAAAGATTATATTTACCATGCGGAACTTATGCTGGGGGACCAGAGAATTATCATGAGCGATCATGTGGATATTGAATTGCCGGTCTGCTATTCCAACTTCCTCACGATCATGTACGACACAAAAGAAGAGGTGCAGAGAGCCTATGAAACGATGAAAGAAGGAAGCAAAACAATATATAAAATGGAAGCTACTCCGTATAGTTCCTGCAGAGTAGTTTTCGTCGATAAATTCGGAATTCGCTGGGGAATCATGACCGAGCAGACTGAACGGTAAAAATTCCGGTTCCGTTTCAAAAGTATATCTGTATACTAATCCATAAAAATGCTCCCCTTGCAACGACGGTTTTCTTATTCCATCTGTCCGCCGTAAGGGAAGCATATTTATTTTGAACAAAATGCCGTCTTTCTGTCAGCCCGCCATTTTCAATGGACAAAGCTGTGGACATGCCGCACCCGGTCAGCCCGCCATTTCCAAAGGACAAAGCCATGAGACATGCTGCGCCCGGTCAGTCCGCCTTCGCCTCCACAATCCGCAGGCACAGCTCTTCCAGCTGCTTCTCATCCACCACATTGGGAGCCTCCGACATAAGGCAGGACGCATCCTTCACCTTAGGGAACGCAATCACTTCACGGATATTGTCCGCCTTTACCAACAGCATCACAAACCGGTCAAAACCGATGGCAAGTCCCGCGTGGGGAGGTACGCCGTACTTGAACGCATCCAGCAGGAAGCCAAACTGTTCCTGTGCCTTCTCGTCCGTAAAGCCGAGCGCCCGGAACATCCTCTCCTGGATGTCCGCCTGGAAGATCCTCACGCTGCCGCCGCCCAGCTCCACGCCGTTCAGCACGATATCGTAAGCCTTTGCGCGGACCTTTCCGGGGTCACTCTCCAAAAGAGGCAGATCCTCCTCCATGGGCATGGTGAAGGGATGATGCATCGCCACATATCTCTCTTCCTCATCGCTCCACTCGAACTGGGGAAACTCCGTCACCCAGAGGAAATTGAACTTATCATGATCGATCATATCCAACTGCCTGGCAACCTCGATACGAAGGGCGCCCAGAACGGACCATACAATCTTCAACCGGTCAGCGGCAAAGAGCAGCAGATCTCCCGCCTCTCCGCCCATGGCAGCCACCAGAGCCCTCAGTTCCTCCTCCGTCATAAACTTTGCAAAGGAAGATTTGTATGTGCCGTCCGGCATCACGGACAGATAAGCAAGTCCCTTTGCGCCGTAGCCTTTTGCAAACTCCACCAGAGCGTCAATCTTCTTTCTGGGCATCTCGGCCTGTCCCTTTACATTGATGCCACGGACACTGCCGCCCGCCTCCAGGGCGCCGGCAAACACGCCGAAACCGCAGCCTCTGACTGCCTCGGAGACATCCACAAGCTCCATGCCGAAACGGGTATCCGGTTTATCGGATCCGAAACGGTTCATAGCCTCGTCCCAGGTCATGCGCTTTAAAGGAAGCTGTACCTCAAGGCCGATCGCTTCCCGGCATACTCTTGCCACCATTCTCTCGGTAGCGTCGATGACGTCATCCACATCCACAAAGGACATCTCCAGGTCGATCTGTGTAAACTCGGGCTGCCTGTCCGCACGGAGATCCTCGTCCCGGAAACATTTCGCGATCTGGAAATATCTGTCATAACCGGAACACATCAGCAGCTGCTTGAAGATCTGGGGCGACTGCGGCAGCGCGTAAAAGCTGCCGGGATGCACACGGCTGGGCACCAGATAGTCCCTGGCTCCCTCCGGTGTGGATTTATTCAAAATAGGAGTCTCGATCTCCAGAAAACCTTCCTCACTCAGAAAACTGCGGACCGTGGCTGCGATCCTGCTCCTGAGCATCAGATTCCTCTGGATATCCGGCCTTCTCAGATCCAGATAGCGGTATTTCAGGCGAAGCTCTTCCTTGGTCCTGGAATCAGCCTCAACGGGAAAAGGAGGGGTATCCGCCTCCGCGAGAACACGCAGAGACTCCGCACGGACTTCTATCTCACCGGTGGCAAGGTTTTCATTTACCGCACCTTCGCGCTTCGTCACCTTTCCCACTACAGCCACCACAAATTCACTCCGGAGCTTCTCCGCTTTCGCGAAATTCTCAGCGCCGCAGTCACTTTCCTCAAAGATCACCTGTAAAATGCCGGAACGGTCCCTGAGATCCACAAAGATGATACCGCCCTTATTTCTCTGTTTCTGCACCCATCCCATAACGGTGACATTCTGTCCCACATTGGCTGCGGAAAGCTCCCCGCAGCGGTGAGATCTCTTCAAACCACTCATTGACTCTGCCATGTCTCTATCTCCTCCCGGCATTTCCTGCCTGATTTTGCACTCTGATCTCCATTCCGGATTCCAACTTCTGATTTCGATTCCATATCATCCGGTACTCATACGTCAATCTCTGATATCCCATTTCCTGTCTTTGTTCCTGATACCGGTTTCCTAACTCCTGATACCAGTCACCTGTACTGCGTCCCGCTTCCTGATATCATTTTCCTGCTGTCGCTTCTCAGATGTCGGTTTCCTGTACCGGTCTCTGCCTCTAATTCTTCAGACCTTCCTTATAGAACTCCTCAAATTCCGTATATCCCTGGGCCGTCAGCTGCTCCTTCTGGAACTTCTTATTCTTGTTCATGCGGGCCACCAGCACCTGCGTACCGTCCTTCCGCTTCTCCTGGGCTTTTGCAATGATCTCACAGAGCCGCCCGCCGCCCACGCCCTTCTCGATCAGATAGGCAACCTTCTCCGGCTGTGCAGGCACCTTGAATCCGCTCTCCATGAGCAGCATGATGATCCTTTCAAACCCGATGGAAAAGCCGCATGCCGGGACATCATTTCCGGTAAACTTCCCTACCATCCTGTCATAGCGTCCGCCGCCTCCGCAGCTTCCGCCGAACTGGGGAATCGCTATCTCAAAAATGGTACCGGTATAGTAGGACATCCCCCGGACCAGCGTGGCGTCAAACACCATCCTAAAGTCGGAAGCCCTGGTGGCGCTGACGCTGTCGATGATCTCCTGCAGCCCATCCGCAACGGAAGGCTCCAGCACACCCTGCAGCTTCTCCGCAAGATATGACACACCATTGTCTGCCTTTTCCAATCCCTTGTACAGCTCCAGATATTTATCCACGATATCCTTTGCAAACCCGTTTTCCAACAGCTCCGCTTCCACGCCTTCCATGCCGATCTTGTCCATCTTGTCCAGCGTGATGAACACACTGTCATAGGATTCCTCGGCAAAGCCGCTGTAAGCCGCCATGGCCTTTAAGATCTGCCTGTCATTGATGCGGATCTCAAATCCCTTAAAGCCCAGTCGTCCCAATGTGGTAGTAGTGGCCAGGATCAGTTCGATCTCCGCCAGATTGGAGGGCTCGCCCAAAATGTCGATATCGCACTGCATGAACTGACGGAAACGCCCTCTCTGGGGACGATCTGCCCGCCACACATTTCCCATCTGCAATGCCTTAAAGGGTGCGGGAAGATTTGCCGCATTATTGGAATAATAGCGCACCAGAGGAACCGTCAGGTCGTAACGCATTCCCGCATCCACCACGTCCGCTTCCGTCTCGGCCTCCGCCACGTTCAGCTTCTCGCCCCTTTTTAAGATCTTGAAGATCAGCTTCTCATTGTCGCCGCCCTGCTTATTGGTCAGATTTGCAATATTTTCCATGCAGGGAGTCTCAATGGAAGTAAACCCGAATTTGCCGTAGGTATCCTTGATCACTCCGATCACATAATCCCGGATCTGCATCTCCTCCGGCAGAATATCCTTCATGCCCGTCACAGGCTTCTTACTCAGTGCCATATCTTCTCTCCTTAACTTAAACTGCCATCTGGGACAGTTTGTTCCGCATCCGCTTTCCTTTTCATTTTTCTTCCATATATGATACTTTTTTTTCTTTCCTCTGTCAACGCTTCCTGCGGATTATTTCTGCCCTGCCAACCTTTTTCTTCTATGGATTACCGCCTTCGCTTTCCGGACTCAGTCTCCAGTTTTACACCGTCCAGGGCATGAACCTTGTGCTTCCCCTTTTCCATAATTTTTTTTCAGGTTCTCTGTCTGTAAAATGATATTTACACTCATTCTGTAACACGCAGCTTTTCAACAATACTGCCTTTATTG
>JAIEKC010000095.1:0-1467 GCA_029064505.1 Acetatifactor sp. | reverse complement strand
TCACAGAGTGAACAGCAAAGTTTAATGCTCATAGTACAGACAAAAAGCACATCGAATTTCGATGTGCTTTTTTGTGATATGTTTTACGGGGACACGGCTGTCATGCCGGAAAGCCTCTGTCCCCGCTCATTCATGTATAAATACCCTGTCCGTTGTCAGTCCGTCAGCCTTCTCATCTCTGTGTAAGCGAGAAGCAGCGGCCCCACGCCCTTCGCATCATTTTCAACAATGGGCTCCGACATATAATATTCAAAAGTACCGTCACGCCTGGTGTCATTAGCCGGTCCAAGACCTGCCACCAGACAGATTCCGCCCAGATTCAGCTCTCCGTCCGTCTCTTTCAGATAGCGGTCACAGATGCCGTTAAAGGCCTTCAATGCCGGTTCTCTGTAACTTTCCGCCAGGAATCCCAGACGCACACCCTTCAACAGACAATACGACATAATGGCACTGCCGCTGGTCTCCAGATAATTGGGTTCCCTGCCTCCCAGGGCGGGCAGCTGATACCACATACCGCTCTCATCCTGGAACTTCAGCATATCGTCCACCAGCTGAACGAACACCTTTTTCAGATTCTCATACTCAGCCTGATACTCCTCCCCAGGCTCACACTTCGCCAAGGTATCCAGCAGCGCCATGGAATACCAGCCGATCGCTCTCAGCCAGAAATTCCTGGAAAGCCCGGTCTCCTTATCACACCAGAATATTTCCCTGGAGGCATCATAGCCATGGTAATAGAGACCTGTCTCCTCATCCCGCATATATTTTACCACATTGGCAAACTGCGCAAAAATATCACTGTAATTCTTTCTGCTGTTAAATTTTGTCTCGTATTCCATGTAGAAAGGCTGACCCATATACAGGCCGTCCAGCCACACCTGGTTGGGGTATATCTTCTTATGCCAGAAGTTGCCTTCCGGAGTTCTGGGCTGATTCTGAACCTGACCATAGATCAGATCAATGGCCTTACGATATTTCTCCTTGCCATTCATCTCATACAGCGCAAACAGCGTCTTGCCCGCATTGACATTGTCTATATTGTAATCTTCGGGCTTATAACCCTTAATGGTACCGTCCTCATTTACCCTGAAATCGATAAAAGCGTCCGCAAAATCATAATATTTCTGCTCACCGGTAGCCCGATAAATCTCCAGCATGGCAAGGATCATACATCCGTCAATGTAATTCCAGCCGGCACCTTTTCCGCCCGCTTTCGCCTTCTCAATGTTCCATACCGGAACCTCCACCGTACTCTTCTCGATCAAACCATCAATGTATCTCTCAAAAACGGGCATCTGCATATCTTTCTACCTCCGCATAAAAAAGTCAGTACATGTACTTTGATTCTACACGGTTTTCCAGATTTAGTCAATGTATTTTCGCATCCGCGCCAGGGTTGTTTCACGAAGCTCCTCAAACGATAGTATTCATTATAGGCATACTGTGAATCAGGCTGGAGTCCGGCCT
>JAIEKC010000094.1:0-4052 GCA_029064505.1 Acetatifactor sp. | reverse complement strand
CGGGAATCATTATAAGTTACCGCATACCATGACGAAAGAAGCACACTCAACACACAAAACAACCCACAGCCGATCCAAATTTTCATCTTGTTTCTTTTCATATTATTCCTCCTTTTGTTGAGATATATTTATCTCTTTATATGACAAATATATCTCACTCTTTGCTTTTTGTCAATATGAAAGAGATAAATATATCACATTTATCATATAAAGTATAGAATCTACGATTTGCGAGTCTCCTATTGCCACAAACAACGGATGTCAGGCTTCGCCAGACATCCTTATGTTAACAAAAAACAGGATGCATAATTGTCTACCCCATTGTTTTCATCCTATAGCCGTCAATTAATATCCTGTTTCCAATACGCCTTCGCCGCAATCCGATGCGATATAAAAGCAGAGACGGCAACCGGGACTATAACCAGAAATTCGCTGCTTTCCAGCAAAAAGGATAAACCAAAATTAAAATTTTCTGGCAAAGCAGTTCAGAAGAAAGCAATCCAGAACGACAGGAATCCCATTGCCGTTTGCGATGGGATTCCTGTATCAAAATATTTATGATGTTGGGGTCAAAAGCCCCGCTATAGTACCTTGAAAAGTTCATATATTTTTAAATAAATAAAAGCATCTTTTTTACATATTCCTAAATGATACTGACCTGGATATCCTCGATCCCTTCCTCCGACAGATATACGTCTACCGCCGCTGCCTTACCGCTCCGCTGCTTTGTATCATCTGTCTCCCGGGAATAAAAGTAATACCGCAGGTGCATGCATCCGGCGCATTCGTTTTCCAGGATACAGTAACAGTCATAACGTCTGTCCGGCTCCCATCCCTCATCCAGCATATGGTTCTCTATTACATCCAGTTCCTGCCATTGCTCTTTCAGACACATTTCATCTATCTCACCATTATGAATCTCCCGGGTCTCAAAATCCCTGAGGAACTTATCTCCAAGATAAGAAGCAGCATCAGCGGCATCCTGAAATCCCCACAGTTCCCCTGCTGTTTCCCTCACATAATGTTCTTCCGCCTCTTCTTTTATCCGGTATTCTGATAATGGCATATAAACCAGAGGTTCATTGGGTAGGGGGATCTCCACATCCGTCCCGCCAGACAGGACTCTTCCCCTATCCACAAGGAGCCTCTTTTCACTCCCCCTTCTCTCCCTTGCCGCTGCATATTCCGCCTGTGTTATGGGAAACACCCTGAGTCCGCACCCGTAAATATCTCCTTCCGTAATGCCAACTGTACAGGATACCACCGCCGCATTTGCTTCCTCCACACCCATGGCAACATAATCGGGATAGAAGTAGTATTCAAAACTGACATGCCCCTGCTTGACCTCATCTATATAATAACAGTCATACATCCTTTCGGGGATCCAGCCTTCTCCCAGGTCCTCCCACGGGATCTGTTTCAAATCCTCAGCATATCCAGGGACTGCGCCTTCGTCTCCATTCATGGAACGGAAAAGAAGTTCCTTTATTCCGGCCGCGCTCACTGCGGCATCCCCTGAAACCAGAAGCCCACAGTTTTCCTGTTGGTAATCCGGTTCGAATCTCTTAAAATAAACCGAGTAATCCAGCAGGATCTTATCCTCATCAACGCATCCGTCCGTGATGATCCTTTCTGAATATTGCTCTCTTCTGAATAATCCGCCTGATGGGTACATTTCAATTTCCGGCCTTAAATTTTTCGTGGGAACCTTATCAATTTCCATCCATATGTCATAAATGATCCCTCTGCTGTTGATGGAAAGTTCAATCGTTACATAATATGTTTCTTCTTTGGTGATCTTTTTACCATCTGGTCCAAAAGCATAGAAAAAATCGTAGCCTGCTTCTCCAAACACATGATTCAATGTATAGTTGGTACGATAAGAATGCTCCATCACCTCCCATTCTTCGTCCAGCAGACTCCAGTCCGTATCCTCTAACATCTGAACCGTCGTTTCTGTAAAGTACTGCAGTCTGTTTTCTTCAATCTCTCCCCGACGTGTCAGGACCTCTTTTAACAGCAGTCCGATGAATGGCTCCGTTTCATGCATATGCTCTGACACGAATACGCCATTTCCAACAGCAGTATCGTCCAAAAGATAATCAAGATCCCTGTCATACCATATATTACTGCTTCCAGTTCTGCACAGAGTATATCCCAGAATATTTTCCAGAATGTTTTCCTGATAGTATTCTGCCGGCAGATAGATTTTGTCGCTCCATTCCATGATCTGAAAGTTTGATTTATCGGGTTCCGTTTCCTGCACCTCATCGGTTTTTAACACACTGCTTGTTTTCGCTATATTTTCTTTCTGCAATATGTTGTCCGTCTCAATGTCTGTATTTTCTGTCTGTTCCTGCTCTGTAATGGAAATTCCTCCTGTTACCCCTGCATATGTGCCAATCCCCAGAACAAACAGAATAGCAACAATGATACATTTTTTCCGCATAACCCCATCCTCGCTGACTATTTCTTATATTTGCTTCTGACTATTTTGTCAGGATTTCATACCATACAGCAGCAGAACTTTTTTGCTCCCCTATGTTTCCATTTGATGACCGTTCATATTCTTCCATGATTATTTCCATTTTCTTCCACAATATCTATGTATTCCCAAAGATATACTTTGCATACTTGTCCTGATGTTTCCGGATTTATACTACTGTGTTATTCTACCTGTATCCTGCTGATATACAGCTCATCCCTGTCCTCGCAAACGTAAAAAGCTGTAATGTACCCTTTATTATAAATAAAGGCTTCTAACTGGTATCCTATGTCCAGCCATTTATCATCAATCAGACAATATGTTTTTATTTTATTTCCCTGAAAATCATAATATGTTACGCTGTCTACAATAACATATTTCTCCTCAAGATTATTCCAATTATCCAGTACTGCTTCCGGTTCTCTCAAACTATCCCAACGATAATAGCCCTTTTCCGTAATAATCGTACCTGCTATCCTTATTGTTACATCTTCTGTCTTTCCACTATCTTTCAAACATAGTATATCATCTGCCGGGGTTCCACCTTCATAATAATTTCCTTGCATAAACAGGCCATACTCATTAAATTCGAATAATTCTGTAAATGTATATTTGCTTTGCTCCCATATTTTTTCGCTTGTGTATCTTCCATTCATATCAGAATATATAAGCCAATATTCTTTTGCGGAGGTATCAGTACTATCTTCTGATATCTCTGCCATCATAACGCCATCATTCCTCATCATAAATTCAAAAAAATCTTTGCATTCATAGATCTCTTCACATTTACCGGTCAATAGATCAATGGAGAAAATAGAATTATTATCATTATAGTCATGATAATATATCTTCCCATCATAGACATACCAGGAAACAGCCACATAATAACATGGATATCTGAATAGTTCTCCTGAATCCATATCATAAACCACAAATCCTTCTATATCATCAGTCGTAATAAGAAAATTTTCATACTGTACCACATCATCATATTTGCCTGCTTCCGGGAAAAAATCTTCCAAACTTTCCCCCGTCTTTTTATATATCTGTCCTTCCCTTTTATAAACCGTGTCACCTACTATCAGCATGTCCCCCCAACAGACATACGCCCTTCCCCTTTCCACGCATATATGTAAATCGTATCCCCTTTCAGGAATATATTCCGCATCTACTGTTGGGAAAGTCATACAAATATCTTTTACTCCTGCCACAGGACTGTCCGTCTGAATCCTAAAGAGCGCTTCTTTTGCTGTATCCGTCAGCAATCCTCTTTGCTTCTTCATACTTCCTCTTTCAACACGATTATCAAGCAATAAACGGTCTTTCTTCCCATTCCCAACCCAATCGCTGAATTTTGTATATAAAAAAATAATTCCCACCAAATTTATAACAATACAAACACTTACTATTCTTTTAAAAAAACGTCCCATGGATTTTCCCCTCTATATGCTGTTAGCCATTTTATTTTTCATCAATATCCATAGAATATTTCTGTTGCTATCACTCGATTTACAATTTCCGTAGCGTATTTTTCTTTAATTTCCGTATTGGCGTTATAGTCTTCAAA
>JAIEKC010000093.1:0-3950 GCA_029064505.1 Acetatifactor sp. | reverse complement strand
CATGCACAGATTACTGAAGCACTGACCCGACAGATGGGAGACCGATACCGCGCCCCAATTTGGTCAATGTAGCCCCACTACGCCTCCCCAATTGGGTCTTACATCCCACAAAGTGTGAAGCACACCCCGGAGAAAATATTTTTCAAACACGCTCTAAGGAACAAGCGGTAGTGACATGCGGAACTATTGACGGTTTATTAATCCTTGTCGAAAATTGTAAAATTTTGTCAAACGGAGGATCAATATGTCAGATAGGTATGTCGGAGAACGAATCAGGGAATTAAGGGAAATTCAATGTTATACGAGGGAAGCGCTGGCGGAAAAGGTGGATATTTCTCCCAAGTTTCTCTATGAGATAGAGACAGGAAAAAAGGGATTTTCGGCAGATGTATTATGCAGATTATCCAAAGCCCTGTCGGTAAGCTGTGATTATATCATGCTGGGGGAGGATGTGTCCAGTCCGGGCTCGGAGCGGATCATCTCTGTGCTGGAGACATTGGGGCATCAGCAGGTGAGCAGAATACAGAATGTGCTCCTGCTGCTCTCTGATATGTGCCAGTCCTTTTGAGGTTCGCCGCTCTGCGGGCGTGCGCCGGGAGCGGACTGCGGATATCGGGAAGGAATGTTATAAAGATCGGGGATAACTGTTCAGGTTAATGATTCAAACACTCAATTTTCGCCGGGAAATGCCGATATAGTTTACAGACACAGGGAAGTGTCCAATAAACCATAAGGAAGTGGTAATATGAGACTGATTGAAGCACAGCAGGCATATCGTGCCCAGAGACAGGAGCTTATCGACCAGAGAAGGGATCTGTTGAAGCGTCAGAAGGCATTGGAACAGAAGATGAATGTCACGGTCAACGGGAGGGAATTGTTCGCGGAGGAAGCGGCCACCCTTGAGCTTTCCATCAATGCGAACAAAGAGAAATTTGACGAAAACCTGGAGGTTCTGGACAGACTGGCGGAGCAGGAGTGCGCGGTGTGGAACGCGGAGGTCTGCAGGCAGCAGAACGATGTCATGAGCGACGCCGCCATGGATATGGCTAAAATCATGGAGGTGGCAAGACGCATTTCCACGGGCGGCAGAGTGCCCGCTTCGGATGAGCGGAAGCTGATGGATTACAGCATGGAACTGTATATGTCGGCAAAGAATCTGGCCATGCTGAAGGAGATGGAAAAGAAAAGGAAGGAATATGATTCTCTCTGGGAGGATGAGGACGAAGCGCAGGCGGAGTACGATCCTCAGGGCAAGGCGGAAAATTCCGAGGTCGATATCGCGCTGCCGGAAGGAATCGAACCGATCGCCGCAGGAGAGGCAGAGGTATAAGCGAGAGTTTCAAAGAGATATTCACAGAGCGGGGCATGCAGGATGCATGGCCCGCTGATTCTGATTCTGTCGCGTCTTGTAAAAATCCCGGAATCTGTGTTAGAATTAGGTACGGTAAGCTTGTGACATCAGAGGCTGTATGGAGATAAGTATGGAAGTATACTTCCGTACCATTGTCATGCATATTGAATTGAGTGTCCGCCGGTGCGGACATGGGGTGAAAAAATGATATTTGAATATAATAAAGGCAACAATAGACGAAAATTTGGTCGAGGGATGACGGCGCTGGCGCTGGCGGCAATTCTGGGACTGACCGGGTTGGCCGCCTGCGGAGATGACGGAAGCGGTACAAAGGTGGTGTTCACCACCGGTTTTGACAGGGATGAGGTGTTCCGCATCGGAAATGCCTCCTGCTCCACGGCGGAAGTCATGATATACCTGACCACCACGCAGAATCAGTACGAGAGTGTCTATGGCTCCGAGGTGTGGAATATAGCCCTGGACGGAACGACGCTGGAGGAGAATGTGAAGGAGACGGTGCTTGCCAAGATAGCCCAGATCAAGACCATGTATCTGCTGGCGCAGAGCAAGGAGGTTACTCTGGACGAGCAGGAGCAGGAGAAAGTGAGCCAGGCATCGGAAAAATTTTTTCAGAGTTTAAATGACAGGGAAAAGAAACTGATGGGGGCGGACTTAAAGACGATCCGGCAGCTGTACACGGAGTATGCCCTTGCGGATAAGGTGTATCAATACATTATTCAGGATGTCAATCCGGAGATCAGCGATGACGAGGCCAGAACGATCACGGTACAGCATATACTGATCCGTACCTATACCACGGACGGGGCGGGCAGCAGGGTGGCTCTGCCGGAGAACCAGAAGAAGGCGGTCTATGAGAAAGCTCTTGAGATCAGAGAACTGGCGGTAAACGGTGAAAATGATTTTGTGGATCTGGCGTCCCGCTACAGCGAAGATTCCACTATCACTTATTCTTTTGGAAAGGGAGAGATGGATGCCGCTTTTGAACAGGCGGCCTTTGGGCTGGAAACCAATGAGATCAGCCAGGTCATCGAGAGCGAGAGCGGTTATCATATCATTAAGTGTCTCAATACCTTCGACAGGGAGCAGACGGATATCAGCAAACAGGAGATCGTGGAGGAGCGCCGCAGAGAAGTCTTCGGGCAGGAGTATGATGAATTTGTGGATACTCTGGTCAGAAATCTGAATACCAGGCTTTGGGAGGAGATTACACTGATCCGCGATCCGGAGGTGACCACCACCGCCTTTTTTGAAATCTATGCGGAATACTTTGCCCGGTAAACTACAGTTCATAAAATTTTTAGAATTGCGGGAATGCCCGAAAACAGGGCGTTTCAGCCAAATTATTAGCACTCGTTTAAAATGAGTGCTAATTTTGCCTTGACTTTTATTTATGACCGTTTTAAACTTGTCTTTAGTGAGGAACGGTTTTGAGGAGCGGATTCCGCGAAATTGTTTCCGGATATGGGAAAACCGAAGGTTTGATAAAGAATTATGAGTAAGAAAGGAATGTGGTAAGATGGCAGCAAAGAGCGGCAGTTTATCAATTAACAGTGAAAACATTTTTCCGATCATCAAGAAGTGGCTTTATTCGGATCACGACATTTTCTACAGGGAGTTGATCTCCAACGGATGTGATGCGGTGACCAAGCTGAAAAAGCTGGATGTGATGGGTGAGTATACTCTGCCCGAAGGTTATAAGGCCCGGGTGGATGTGGTGGTCAATCCGGAGCAGAAGACTCTGACGTTCAGCGATAACGGCCTGGGAATGACAGAGGAAGAGGTGGAGGAATATATCAACCAGATCGCCTTTTCGGGAGCGGCTGATTTCATTGAGAAATACAAGGACAAGAGCAGTTCTGATCAGATCATCGGTCATTTCGGTCTGGGATTTTATTCTGCCTTTATGGTTGCGGACGAGGTGCATATCGATACATTGTCTTTCAAGGAGGGTGCAAAACCTGTTCACTGGGAATGCGACGGCGGCACGGAGTTCTCCATGGAGGATGGCGACAGGCAGGAGGTCGGAACTACCATCACTCTGTTCCTGAATGAAGACTGTCTGGAGTTCTGCAACGAATACAAAGCCCGCGAGGTGATCAGGAAGTATTGTTCCTTCATGCCGACGGAAATCTATCTGTCCAAGGCTGACACCAAGGAAACCCAGATCATCAAGGCGGATGAACTACAGGAGGGAGATGTGGTCCTGGAGGAGATCCATCCCGAGGAGAAGACCGGAGAGGACGGGACTGTTACCACAGAGGGCGAGGAGAAGCTTAAGATCCGGAAGCGTCCGGAGCTTTTAAACGAGACCGCTCCGCTGTGGACAAAGCATCCGAATGACTGTACGAGGGAGGAATATCTGGAATTTTACCGCAAGGTATTTCAGGATTACAAGGAGCCTTTGTTCTGGATCCATTTGAATATGGATTATCCTTTTAACCTGAAAGGTATTCTGTATTTCCCCAAGATCAATATGGAATACGAATCCATTGAAGGTACCATCAAGCTGTATAACAATCAGGTATTTATCGCGGATAATATCAAGGAGGTCATTCCGGAGTTCCTGCTGCTGTTAAAG
>JAIEKC010000092.1:0-2879 GCA_029064505.1 Acetatifactor sp. | reverse complement strand
AAATTCCCCTCTCCATAATACACTGGATCAGATTGATCATCCACACAATGTCAAAGTTTGGCAGCGTCACGGAAAGCTGTATATCCTCCCATCGGTACAGATTTCCCCATGCTCCGATGATCCCGGAAAAGGTCTTCCCACTGCCCATCACATCCGCTGACACACAGCCCGCCGCCCCTGCCAAAAGCCCCAGCAGGGATCCCGCCAATCCGCTCAAGGACTTCCTGCCGTCATCCTCTCTTCGCATGACAATGACACCCAGCATCAGCGGCAGCAACAGAAATCCTGCCACATCCAGATAGGCCATAACAGCGGCCAACACACCTGTCGCCAGCCAGAATCCCCAGCCGAACCGATATTTTACTCCCTGGGAAACAAACAGAAGAACAACGGAAAAAGCCAGCAGATACAACATTTCCGGGGAGAGTACAAGGGACTTCTCCACCATATAGGGCGTCAGCATGAAAAAAGCCACCATCACTGCCGCCGGGAATCTGCCTGCCATTTTCCGGACCGCAAAGTGAAGCAGCAGCACACTGAACAGCTGCAGCACGATCTGCAGCCACACTGCCGCTGCCGCTTTATTGCCCAACACCATAAAGCACAGACGAAGCCCCCACAGATACAGATATACCGCGCCGTGTGCAAACTGTGGGATCCCCTGTCCGTCGGCAGAAATATATGACAGTTCCAGATACACCGAATCGTCCGGTACCGCAAAGGCCTCCGACTGCATTTCCGTCCACCGCAGGAATATTCCTGCCGCAAACAATACCGGAATCAGTAATGCCTCTATCCATACCGAACCCTTTCCCGCTCTCCGGGAATCCGCCCCCAAATTCACTGCCAACCGGTGCAGCACAAACACAAGGATGCCCGTAAGCAACAGATACGCTGCCGGCATCACCAGCTCAAAGTATCCTGCCACTTCGAAGGAATCACAGATCACCCTTCCGGTAAATATCATCGCTGTGCCGATCATAAGCAGATAAACCGCCCACATCAGACAGCTGAATACGTTCTTCTTCCAACTCATTCGCATTGGTTCCCTTTGTATCTTAAATCACAGTTCGATAAACCGTCTGAGCGGCAGCACGCCCGCTTCGCGGGAGCCTGTCGGAGTCGCAACTTTCAGACTACTTTCTCAATGTTATAACGCGGTCTCTGCTTTACCTCTATATATATCTTACCGATATACTGCCCCACAAGACCGATTGCCAGAAGCTGCAACCCCCCCAGGAACCAGATAGACAGGATCATGGAAGTCCAGCCCGGAACCACATGGCCGGTAAAGAAGGATACAAAAGCATAAATTGCGGCCAGTACGGCAACGAAAATGATAAACAGTCCCATTCCCAGGATCAGGCTGATGGGCTTGACACTGAAAGAGGATATCCCGTTGAAGGCAAGCGCCAGCATCTTTTTCAAAGGATATTTGGACTCTCCCGCCACACGCTCCTTTCGGTCATAATAGACACTGTCCGTCCGGTAACCGATAAGGGGTACCATGCCTCGCAGGAAAAGATTGGTCTCCTTATATTTGGAGAATTCTTCCACCGCGCGCCTGGACATAAGGCGGAAATCCGCATGATTGTATACCGTCTTGACTCCCATCATGTCCATAAGCTTATAAAAAGCCTGGGCCGAGGTCCTCTTAAAAAAGGTGTCCGTCTTACGCTCTCTCCTGACACCGTACACAATATCATTCCCGTCATGGAATTTATCAATCATCTCTTCGATGACAGCCACATCATCCTGAAGATCCGCGTCTATGGAAATGGTCACATCGCTCATGTCCTTCGCGGTGATCAGACCTGCCGTCAGGGCAAACTGATGTCCTACATTGCCCGCAAGCTTTACGCCGTGCACCTGGACAGGATACCTTTTATTCTCTTCCTCGATCAGCTCCCATGTGCGGTCTTTGCTTCCGTCATTGACAAACAGAATAAAACTGTCCTCCGCAATCTTTCCCTTTTGCACCAGATCGGCCAGCACTCCTCTCAGCTCTTTCGACGCGATCTCCAGAACTTCTTCCTCGTTATAACAGGGAACTACAATTGCCAGCTTGTCCATACACACCTTCCTTTCACTCAGTCCCATACCGCCTGCTACGGTATCATTCTTCATCGGAAAGCAAATGCTTATTCATCCCAGTTATGGTATACTGCCTGAACGTCATCATCTTCCTCCAGCATATCCAGTGTCTTCTGAAGATTCTTAATGGCAGTCTCATCGGTCAGTGTCACATAGTTCTGGGGAATCATGGTAACCTCCGCGCTGAGCATGGGGATCCCCGCGTCTTCCAGAGCCTTGCGCACATCCTCGAAGCTCTCAGGATCAGTCAGCACCTCAAAGCTGTCCTCTTCCTCGTTAAAATCCTCCGCTCCCGCGTCCAGCGCCGTCATCATCAGGTCGTCCGCCTCCATATCGCATTCTTCCCTGTCGATGATGATCTGTCCCCTCTTGTCGAACATGAAGGACACACATCCGGGTGTGCCGATATTTCCCTGTCCTTTGGTAAAGGCACTTCTCACATTTGCGGCGGTGCGATTCTTATTATCCGTCAGCGTATCCACGATAATGGCGATACCATTCGGACCATATCCCTCGTATGTCATATACTCATAATTCACATTTCCCACATCACCGGCAGCCTTCTTGATCCCTCTTTCAATGGTATCATTGGGCATGTTATTTGCCTTTGCCTTGGTAATGACGGTGGCAAGCTTAAAGTTATTGTTGGGATCGGGACCTCCCTCCTTTACGGCAACGGCGATCTCTCTGCCGATAATGGTAAATATTTTACCCTTTGCAGCATCATTTTTTTCCTTTTTATGCTTAATATTTGCAAATTTTGAATGTCCTGACATGATAAACTC
>JAIEKC010000091.1:0-8901 GCA_029064505.1 Acetatifactor sp. | reverse complement strand
AAAGCATCTCACCTTTCAGAATGACGCGGGCTTTGGTCATACGGTGGGACAGGCCATCGCCCTCTATGTGGACGGGAACAGGTGCTTCTTTGAGGACTGCGCGCTGCTGGCAAGCCAGGACACGCTCTTTAATGCACCCTTGCCTCTGGATCCGGTGAAGCCCAACGGGAAGGGACCGGGAGAGCATAAACCCAGGATCCGCGGGAGACACCTTTTTTACCGCTGCTTTCTGCAGGGGGATGTGGATTTTATCTTCGGTTCGGGCACGGCCTATTTTGAAGAGTGTACTGTTTTCTCCAGACTGCCCGGGGACAGGCTTCCTCCGGAAAGTCCTGACCGGGAGGTGATATACGGCTATGTCACCGCCGCCTCCACTCATCCGGATTTTCCTTACGGTTACGTGTTTCACCGCTGTAAGCTTATCGGCGACTGTCCCAGGGGGAGTGTATATCTGGGCAGGCCCTGGAAGGAATTTGCCAAAACGGTATTCATCGAGTGTGAGATGGGGGAGCATATCCATCCTCTTGGCTGGCACGACTGGGGCAAGACCCATGGCAATTTCTATTACGGCGAATATGCGTCCTTCGGACCGGGAGCCAGTCCGGAAACCAGAGCCGATTTCTCTCATCAGTTGACGGAGGAAGAGGCCGGGGAATATACGATGGAGAAGGTGTTGGAGGGGTGGAAGCCTTTTGGCACATAGACAAGGAAGATTTATGTCCTGAATATTTTGCAACTACGGTATACATACTCCTGCCTGTTTTTCTGTTGCAATTACAAAAGGAAGGGTGCATAATTAACAATGTATGGTATGAGGAAAATTTAAGAGAGAAAACGGTTCCGGAAAAGAGGAAGCAAAAAGATGCTTGACAAAAAGACGACAGGAATCAGGAAGATAGAACATCCCGACAGGGTATTGTCCTATTTTAAGCCGGAGAAAAAGGTCTTATTGCTGATCGCCATAGGCGGAATTGGTTTTAACGGAGGCATGATCGCCGGGCCCTATTTTGAGGGACGCCTGGCGCAGTGTCTCTATGAATGTATACAGGGGCAGGCTGACGGCAGAGATATGCTGAGGCTTGCCGGTGTATATTTATCGGTTATTTTATTTGTACAGCTGATGCGCACATTGAAACGGTTCTCGGGTGCCAGGCTGCGCAACGATCTGAGCCGCAATATGCGGCATATGCTTTATAACGGCATTGTCCATATGAGCAGGGAAGAGGTGGCGCAGGAAAATATCGGCGCCATTATGACCAAGGCAGTGGCCGATGTGGACGCCAGCGCGCAGGGAATGCAGCAGGTGACCACGGAAATCTTTGACACGGGGGTGCTTCTGGGGTCTTACCTGGGAATGCTTCTGGTCTATGACTGGAAGCTGACGCTGCTTGCCTGTCTGTTCCTCCCTGTGGCATACGGGATCGCGCTGAGTCTCAAAGGTCCTGTTACAAGGATCAACGAGAGATTTAAGCAGACGGCAGGGCGGTTGAATCAGGAGACGCTGGACCGGGTGAACAATGCCGTCACTTATCGTGTGTATGGGAGGGAGCAGGACAGGGACAGATCCTATGAGAAGATTTTGACGGAATATGAGAGAGACGCCGTCAGATCCAATATGTGGGGAAGCGCCACCACGCCCATTTACAATATCATTGCCATGAGCGGCATTCTGTTCATCATAGGTTTCGGCGGGAAAAATGTGTTGGGAACGGGTTGGACCGTATGGGATATCGGCGTTTTTACCACCTATGTGTCCTGCTTTACCAAGTTTGCACAGAAGGTTTCCTCTTCCGCCCGGATGTTCAACAACATGCAGAGGGCACTGGTATCCTGGAGACGGATCAAACCCCTGTTCCGGGAGTATGTGGAATTGCCCGTACCCCATAAAGAGCTTACTGTGGAAAAGATCTGTGCAGAGAAGGTGACCCTATCCTATCCCGGCTATGAGCCTGTTCTGCGGGAAATTTCTTTTGAGGCTGCAAAAGGGCAGATCGTTGGCATCACGGGGGCGGTGGCCTGCGGCAAGACGGCTCTGGCCAAGACATTTATCGGGGATGCGCTTTATGAGGGAAGCATCCGGTTGGAAGAATCCGGGAGAGCATGCCGTGTTTCGGATGGGAATGAGATGTGCGAAGGGAAAGTCTGTCCGGAAGAGCCCGGGAGAGCATGCCGTGTTTCGCGTGAGAATGAAACGCGCGAAGGGAACATTCGTCGGGAGAGCCGGGAACTCCGGGAGCTCAGCGATGTGGAAAAGAGCGGACTTATTGCCTATATGGGGCATGAACCGGAGCTGATGAGCGACAGTGTCCGCGAAAACATCCTGCTGGGGGAGAAGGCGGATACGGCGCAATTGCTGAAAATGGTACATATGGACGGGGAAGTGAGCCTTATGCCCGGAGGGGAGGATACCTATGTGGGAAGCGGAGGGCAGCAGCTGTCCGGAGGCCAGCAGGCGAGGATATCCCTTGCCCGCACTCTCTGTCATAGCAGGGGCATTATGATCCTGGACGATCCCTTCTCCTCGGTGGATCAAAAGACAGAGAGGGAAATATTCGGAGAATTGAAAAAAATGGCGGAAAACAGGATCATCTTGCTGTTTTCCCACAGACTGGCGCTGTTTCCGGAGACGGACGCTGTGCTGTATCTTCATGACGGGACGGGAACCTTTGGCACTCATGAGAAGCTTATGGAGGAGAACGCGGAGTATGCTTCCCTCTATCAGATCCAGAATTCTTCCCAGTGACCGCCATTTTGTCGGATGGAATATTCCGTTAGAATGGTTTGCAACATCGGGGACATGGAAGACAGCATGATCTGAATGCATAAATGGAGGTATACGCATGAATAACAATATGATATCAATTCTCTGGAAATTAGTGAAAAGATCGCGGAAGACAGTGGCGGTTACGCTGTTGGTGATCGTGGCTTCTGTCATTATGACACTGATACCGCCTCTGATCCTGGAGGAGATCGTGAATCGCCTGACCGGGAATGAGACGGCGGCTCTGAGCACGGCTTTCGCTTATCTGGGTATGCTGGCAATCTCAAATATTCTGGAATCCCTGCAGAATGTGATGCTGACAGTGATGGGGCAGAAGCTGACTCACAACGTGCGGAGCGAGATGTGCGGGAAGATTTCGCGGATGCAGGCGGGATACTTTACTAAGGAGGAGCCCGGCAAGATCACTTCCCGGTTCGTCAATGATGTGGACGCGGTGGACACCCTTTTTTCAAACGGCATCGTGGGTATGTTTGCGAATGCCTGTAGGGTGGTGGGGATCCTTGCGGTGATCTTTTACAAGAGTCTGGGACTGGGACTTCTGCTCCTGTGCATCATGCCCCTTCTGTTTGCTATGACGCGTTACATTCAGAAGAGGATGCTGAAAGCCCAGATGGCGAACCGTGCGGCCATCGGGAAGGTGAATAATCACGTGCCGGAGACCATCCGCAATATGAGGAGCATCCGTACCCTCACCATCCAGAAATACATGGAAGAAAAATATGATATTTACATTGAGGAAAGCTACCGGGCGTTGGAGAAGACCAATTTTTATAATTCGATCTATTCTCCCATTGTGGTATATCTCAGCTCTTGTGTGATCGCAGTGATGATGGTGTGCTCTTCCATGGGGAGCGCCATGCAGCAGCTTTTCGGCATCACGGTGGGCAGCGCGGTGGCGATCATCGCTTATGTGGGAAAGGTGTTTAACCCCATTGAGAGTATCGGAATGGAGATCCAGAATATCCAGACGGCCATCGCCGGGATCAGGAGGATCGACGAGTTTCTGGAGGAAGAAGAATCTCATATCTACGAGGAAGAAGAGACCCGGGGCACGGATGTGAGATTTGAGAAGGTGAGTTTTGCCTATGACCCGGAGCATCCGGTGCTTGACCGCCTGAGTTTTACTGTAAAAGAAGGAGAAAATGTGACGCTGGCCGGCAGGACCGGCGCGGGCAAAAGTACGGTGTTTCGGCTTCTTCTGGGCCTGTATGAGCCGCAGGAGGGATCGGTCACCATCGGCGGAGTGGATGCGGGGCGTATCTCCGGGGCGAAACGCCGGTATTTTCTGGGGTATGTGGAGCAGCAGTTTCATCCCTGTATGGGTACTGTGGAGGAGCAGATCACTCTCTTTGATCCCGCCTTTGACAGAAATGCCGTGGAGGAGACTTCCAAAATGGTAGGGCTGCATGAGAAGATACTGTCCCTGCCCCGGGGTTATGATACGCCCATGGAATACGCCGATTTCTCTCAGGGGGAGCTGCAGCTTCTGTCCATAGCCAGAGCAGTGGTGGCAAAGCCCAGGATCATGCTGTTGGACGAGATCACTGCCAATCTGGACAGTGTGACGGAGGCGAGAGTGCTGGAGGTGCTGAAAAAGGCATCGGAAGGCAGGACGGTGATCTCCATCTCCCACAGGATCCATGAGAAGATGCAGCAGGGCAGGCTGATCACCATCGGGGACGGCAGGGCAGGCTGAGAGGCGATATAGAGTTGACTCCCGCGGACAATGAGTCAAGTCGGTGAAGCCGACCTTGTGTTGTGGTGTTATTTGCAGAGCCGACTATAGTTGGCTTGTATATTTATCGAATGCTGTTGCACATACATCTGCGATCTGCAGCGCTGCAAGCAGATGGGGGTGTCCCCGTTGTTTATGGCGGGGTGGCGGTTTATCGGACTTTGCAGAAAACGATACTGTCGGAGACGGAATTTATGTTGTAACAGATGAGGGCAGGATAGACAAAACAGATTTGGACTATGCAGAGCATGTTTTAAAAGAAAGATCAGGAGGTTGAAATGGAAGAAAGGAAAAACAGGTGTCCGCTATGTAATAAAATGCTGGTGATAAAGGACGGTGTACCTGCCTGTCCTGACTGCGGTTATCGGGATCCTTACCGCTCCGGAGAGTCACAGACAGGCGACAGTCAGCAGCAGCCGAACTACGGAGGACAGTCACAGGCGAATTATGGTCAGCAGTCGAACTACAATCAGCAGCCGGTTCCTCCTGCCGGTAATACCGGAAAGCAGAATAATCAGACGGCGATCATAATCAGTATAGTGGCGATAGTGGTGGTACTGGTATTGGTGGTGGCGGGAGTATTTGCTTATGTGGGATATAATGTCTACAGGGAAATAGACGAGGAACTGAAAACGGCAGACTGGGGGAGTGACAGCGGTTCCGAAAGCTACGGGGAAGCGTCTTCCGCCTCGGATCCTTTTGCTTCGAGCTATCCTTCCTCTTCCTCCACTGCGTCCCCGGGGAGCCAGAACAGCGATGTCAGCCATCTGATGTTTAATCCGCCTGAGAGCGAACTTTTAAAGGAATTTGTCAGTCAGTTATTTGACAAACCTGCGGCATCGGCTACCAGGGAGGATCTGAACAGTGTGATAAGAGTGGAGATCCGCGATATATATGATCACAACGGCACGGAGATCACATATGAACTGTCTGACGGAACTGCCGGAACCTGTTATCTGGCATCTGCCCGCGTGGATTCCGAGGATTTTAAATGCTTTCCAAAGCTGCAGATACTGGATCTGGGAAGAAATTCCCTGGACTGGGATACGGACTGGCATAACCTGACTTCTCTCACATCCCTGACCTGTGAGACTACGTTGAGGGATCTGGCGGGATATATGGATGTCTCTCAGCTGACGGAGCTGGAGTTATACTGCGATTTCCTGATGAGTGACTGCAGCGAAACAGGAGCGTACAGTAATCTGGAATATCTGAAACTGGACTGCGACGATCATGGGATGGAACTGGCAGGACTTTCTCAGGCAGCGACATTGAAAGCGCTTGTTATAGAGGATGGGGACGGTATTTCTGACTTTGGAGAACTCTATGATATGTCGCAGCTGAAGGAGCTTTCCATTGAATCCAAGGGACTTCGGGATATCGGTTTTATCAGCGGTATGTCCGGGCTGGAGAGCCTGGAGCTTGCCGGCACACAGCTGATGCAGATCGCTGCCGTATCAGACCGTGCGGATACCCTGAAAAGTCTCAGACTGCATCAGAATTATTCGGTGGAGGACTATAGCCCGATATTTGAGTGTACCGGACTGGAAGAATTGGAACTTTATGTGGACTATGACACGAATGCGGACATGGTAATGCCGGATCTCTCCATGATGACCGGCCTGAGGGCATTGACTCTCGGCAATTATGACAGATTTCCCGGTCTGGGAGCTTTGACGGCGTTGGAGAGCCTGACGCTGACAGACGGAGGATACTTTGAGAATGCCGGGAATCTGGCGGGAGTAGAGAACCTGACGAATCTGAAGGATCTCGCTCTTATCGATATGTCTGCAACCCCTTCCCTGCTGGAGGCTTTTGCCGGTGTGAACTCTCTGGAAACCATTGATCTGACGGATACCTTTATCTGGGGGGATATCAATGTCGTTTTCGGAATGCCCAATCTGAGAGTATTGAATCTGGAGGATGCGGAATTTGGATTAAGGCTTGAGGGAATGCCCGTCAGTGAGAGCCTTCAGGAGCTAAATATGGAGGATACGACAGTTGATCAGCTGAAAGAAGACGGAAGCTGGGATTTCGGTGCAGGTAATACAAAGATCAAACTGGGCAGTCACACGGAATTTTTCGACCACATGCCGGGGCTCACTGCCCTGACTGTGCCCGGACAGGAATTGCAGGATGTGAAGTTCGCGGAGAATATGCCGCAGCTCACGTACCTGAATATCAGCGACAATTATGTCACCGACCTGTCTCCGCTGGCAGGGCTGGATCAGCTTAAGGTGATCGTCTGTGAGAATAATCCTGTTCACGAAAAGACGGGTCTGAAAAATGTGATCATTATTGACTGAACCGACTTTGAACGATGGAAATTTTTTCCCGATGAAAAGGGTGTTGTGGATAGGCGTGTCAGACGCTGTGCGCAATACCCCCTTGAACAAATACGGATCTACCGAATTTGCGGAAGGCTGTGGGGTGCACAACCAACAAAAAATTATCTCGCAAAATCAGGCACAAAGAGATTCCAAGAGGCTGTTACAAAACAAAAGGAGTGCGCGATTCAGTGAATGGGTATAAAATTATGCTTGTTGATGATGAGCCGGATATTTTAGATTTACTTGAAAAAGCTCTAAACATAGAAGGGTTTTACAATATTACCAAAATTGATAATGGGATATCCGCTGTGCTTATGTGCAAGGAAATTCAGCCGGACATTATTATCTTAGACGTTATGCTGCCGGACATAGATGGGTATGAAGTGTGTAAACAAATACGGGAGTTTTCGCATTGCCCTGTTTTGTTTCTTTCTTCAAAAAACGATGAATTGGATAAGATACTTGGTCTGGCTGTTGGCGGTGACGATTACGTCACAAAGCCCTTCAGTCCAAAAGAAATGGTATATAGGGTGAAAGCCGGGTTACGCCGTGCAGAATACAGACAGGCTCCAATACGGGATTTTTCCGTTAAAATTGGTGAACTGATGATAGATACGGACGGTTGCAGAGTAATGAAGCATGATAGGGAAATCGGGCTGACCGCACGGGAATTTGAGATTTTACGGTACTTGGCGGAAAATGCAGGGCGGGTAATCAGTCGTGAGCGTTTATATGAAACCGTCTGGGGTGAGGACAGCTTTGGATGTGATAATACGATAATGGTACACATCCGCCATTTGCGTGAAAAGTTAGAGGAAGACCCGGCAACGCCCCAATATATTATTACGATGAAAGGCCTGGGCTATAAGCTGGTAAATCCATATGAGAAATAAAAAGAAACTGAGTCCGTTTTTACGAATCGTTATTTTGGTGTTAGTATTACTTCTTATCGCTGTTGTTGTTGCAATTGGAATGTTCTACTATATTTTCGGAATAACTGAGCCGGAAGGTTTAAGCCTGGCATCATGGCCGGATAGATTTACAGACAATTTTTCCGTATGGATGAAGAATGATAATGGCGATGTCAAAATAGAAGAAATAGGGCTTGAGAGGTTGGATGAATACGGGCTGTGGCTTCAGGTCATTGATGAAACAGGGCAGGAGGTTTTTTGCCATAACAAGCCTGAGAGTTATCCGGTGAGATATTCCGCATCTGAACTGATCTTGCTCCGCACAAGTGCTTATGAACAGGGGAATACCGTTCTTGTAAACAGTTATGAAGATTCAGGGGAAACATGGAGTTATTTGATCGGATTTCCTTATGCGATAGGAAAATATATGCTTTACTATAATGGTGAGAATGTGGTTCGGCTTTCGCCATTGTTCCGCAGGGGAATTTTTTTTGGTTTGTGTGCTATGATTCTTTTTGTGATCTTTTATGGAATTTGGCTTACCGGACATCTTGGTAAGATAGCAAAAGGTATCAGTAATGTTTCGATGCGTTGTTATACTGTGCTGCCTGAAAAAGGCGTTTTTGGAGAAATCTATGGGGCGCTTAACAAAATGGATGCGGAAATCCGACGCAGCGATGAGGTCGGACAGGATACGGAACGAATACGCAGGGAGTGGATTGCAAATATTACGCACGATTTGAAGACGCCGCTTTCACCAATTAAGGGCTATGCAGAACTGCTTATGGACAATCCTGTCCCTGACGGTGAAACCGTACGGGAATACGGTGAGATTATCTTAAAAAATGCGAATCACACTGAAAAAATGATGAATGATCTAAAGCTGACCTATCAGTTGGATTCAGGTGCGGTACCATACCATCCACAGACGGTGCGCATTGTGCGTTTTCTGAAAGAGCTGGTCATTGATATGGTAAATGACCCTGTCTTTATGAATCGCAGTATTGAGTTTGAAAGTGACATACAGGAATGTGAAGTTTGTCTTGACATTGATTTATTTCGCCGTGCCGTGAATAATCTTATCATCAATGCATTGACACATAACCCACCCGAAACAAAAGTGACAGTCAGTATAGATACAGA
>JAIEKC010000090.1:0-3343 GCA_029064505.1 Acetatifactor sp. | reverse complement strand
GTATCCGGATCGGCATACGCTATCATGATCTCGCCGATATGCAGTTCCCCATCCGGATCCCCGCTGATATTACTGACGTTCAGGTCGCAGACCAGAATGTTCGCGTCATCCGTCTTGCACCACTCCGGATTCTCCGATGTATCATAATTCTCCGTCTCCTCCTGCATCTGTGTTCTGTTCAGCCCCGCCGCTTCCGGGGAATCGAACATCTCCGCACCATGAAGAGTAATTTCGAGCCCAGTGTACAGGGCGCTGCTGTTATCCGGATACATGATCTGCATAGTATCACCTGTTTTTAAAATGTGATCCGACAACAGAACCTCTTCCGCAGACTCCATTTCTGTATCAAAAGCGCCTGCTGCCTTCAATTCATCCATGGACAGCTCTCCTGCTGCAGACGTACCGCCTGCGGCTGCACTATTCCCCGGCGCATCGCTTTCTGATGCCGCATTTCCTGATCCCGCAGAAGACTCAGACCCGGTTTCGGCCGCACCCGGCGCCGTATCTGCTCCCGGTGCGGTGTCTGTTCTGCCGCAGGCTGTCAGCAGTATTCCGATTACCAGAGCGGATGTTAATACCATATTCTTTTTCATAAGATAACCTCACTTTCCTGCGCTCCCCGCGCAAAATCATTCTTTTCGGGATTATCTTATCCATGCCGTGTATCTTTTTCTTTTCCTTCTTGTATCCATGTTGCATCTTTTTTATCCGCTCTACAGCTCGCCGCTTTCCCCCTCATCCAACAGGCGTTCCGTCAGCTGCTTCCGGTGATTGATAAACATCTCCATGACCTGGTAGCTCTCGGTTTCCTCATAGCTGCAGCGGGTCACTGCCCCATTATCAAAAGAAATGATATCCGATCCGGGAATGCCCAAAAGGATCGGGGAATGGGACGCAATAATAAACTGGGAATCTTTCTCCGCCATCCTGGCGATCTGAATGAACAGGGTCAGCTGTCTCTGGGGCGACAACGCGGCTTCCGGTTCGTCCATGAGGTAAAGACCTGCCTGGTCAAAGGACTGGAAATAGGCCAGAAAACTTTCCCCGTGGGACTGCTCATGCAATGCTTTCCCGCCGTACCGCTTATAATAAATCTCCTTGGGAGTCACATCCCTGTAATCCTCCGCTTTGCTGGCCACATTAAAAAAGCTCTCCGCGCGGAAGAAATAGTTGGATCTTGGATGATGATACCCTTTTACCATGCGGATGGCATCGCTCAGTTCGGACACGTCATCATACGTGCTGAACCTGTAGTTCGTTGTTCCGCCCTCCGGATTAAAGCCGTAAGCTACCGCGATGGCCTCAAGCAGAGTGGATTTCCCCGTTCCGTTTTCCCCCACAAAGAATGTGACATTCTTCCGGAAATCCAGAGCTTCCATTGCTTTCACAGCTTCTATCCCATGCAGATAGGAATCGGGATCGATCTGATCCCAGTCAATGCGGATGCTTCGAATAAACCTGTCATTCATATTCTTCTCCCTTACTCGCCTGATTCATTCAGGATGATAGTCTCTCCCTGAGAATCCGCAGCGGTACACAGCGAAGCTTCCAAAAGACTGTTAACGCTTATGAAAAATATCAGTCCTTCAGTGCCTTCACAAGCTTGTCATGATAATGCTCCGTTCCGTTCCTCCGGTCAAATCTTTCCGCCATCTCTTCCGCCCTGTCATAATAATACTGATACAGATCGGCAATCCTGTACTCTCCGCTTTCCTGATACAGGGGAAAAGCCGCATCCAGGGAAAGCTTAATGGTGCCCGTTTTCCTTTCTTCCTGCATTTTCTTAAAAAACCGTGCAATATTGATACTGTTATCATAAACCTCGGAAGGATCTCTCTCCTCCAGCCAGTCCTTCCAGTGCGCCTTATAGATCCGCAATGCCTTACCCATGTCCCGGTAAGCATAGCAGTATAAAAAGCTGTCCCAACACTGGAATTCCGTATCCTGCAATGTCTGACGCTCCAGGATACGGCAGTACTTCTCCGCCTCTTCAAACTCCTTCCGCCTGAGATGATACTCCATATAATGAGTCTTAAGCCGCAGCCAGGCCGCTTTCCTGTCGTGCCCGCAGCGCAGGGTGAGATTTTCTATATCCTCCGCCAGTTCTTTCGCCCGCTCCGGCTCTCCGTTCTTCAGCCGGAAATTGATCCTTCTGTTTTGCTCACAGGCCTTGCAGTCGCAATTACCGTCCCGTGGAAGCTTCTCAAAGGCATAAAATGCCTCTCTTGCTTTCTCCGGATCGATATCCTCGTAAAAATTGTATATATAGCTGTAGTAGGGACGCAGATTATAGCCATATGCCTGACTGCGTCTTTTAAAATCCTCAAAGAATTTCAGGCAGTCCTCCATGGGAATCTGATAGAAGTCCTTACAATTGCTTATTATCCATTTATATACCCACAGAATATGATCCATTTCATTGGCATAATTACTGTCAAAACAGGTGGAAGGGGTATCTGGATAACGGTCAGCGATGGCAAGCACCTCCGGGAAGATCACCATCATGTCCATATTATCCCCGTAAAAACAGGACTCTTCACATAATTCCAACCGGAAAAAAATCCGAAAAGACGTATCTTCATGGGCATCCGCCGCCTCTATGGCACTGCGTATGGCCGCCGTTCTGGCCTTTCCATGCTCCATCTTGTCAAAGCTGTGTTTCAATTCTTCCGGATTATAATATTCCTCCATTCTGCCCTCACTCATCTGAAAGCCCCCTTTCCATCAATGTCAGGATATTGCGGTTCAACATCCCCAATTCATTATTATGCAGTGTAAATCCCCCAATCTGCAGCGCCTGTACATACAGGATCTCCACCATCAGCTTCAGATCCGGCTCCGATTCCATCGCCGCCAGTTTTTTCACCAGCGTATTATTATAATTGAAATACAGAACCGCCGCCGTATCGTCGGGGATCTCCGCCGCAAAGGCATCCAGCATCTGGAAAAACATGGAATCCGCCTTGGAACGGGATGCCGCGATCTGGCGTTTTAGCAAGATCTTCTCGTCCATGAAATAAAAGGTTGGCTGATTATAAGGCGAAAAGTATTTCAATTCCGCCCGGCAGTCATATACCTTCAGGATCCTGTTCACCGCTTTCTGGAACGCAAAGCTCGCATCCTGGTCATCCGGGCTCAGATCCTGCATCAGATCATCCACATTCCAGTCATCCACCGGACGGACCTCCAGATCATACACCTGTCCCAGCCGGACCAGAAGCTCCAGAGAGTGCACATAAGAGACATTGATCAGCATTTTGTCCCGGGCAAAAAAGAGTTGGGAAAGCTGCTTGTATTTCGCCTCCGTAGGCGCATAGACCAGTGCTTCTCCACAAGTGCGGAG
>JAIEKC010000009.1:0-2089 GCA_029064505.1 Acetatifactor sp. | reverse complement strand
TTATATTATACTTCTTTTTCAGCTATCTACATCCTGAAAAAGTCATTTACATCATTTTGACCGGACTCACAAAAGAACCGTGGGCTGCAGGGGCGCCGCCACCTGTATACTTCCTCCATACAGGCACTGCAGTCTGGAATCCATATTGAGCGCCTGCTTTCCCTTTATCTTCACCTTCTCACTGGCTCCCGTCCATTCCTTCACCGTACAGGGAATGCAGGGAACCGGAGTCAGCACTCCCATAGCGGCGGCAGTGGCCGCGATCACCATGGGATTTGCCGGATTGGAACACATGCCGAAGGGCAGAATGTTCAGCATCGGAATGTGGTCCGATTTCACCGCCACCGGGAGCATGGACTTTACCTTTTTGTCCGGCAGCACCATGATCGGAACCGGCATATTGCCAAAGCTGCATTTTAACAATGTTCCCTGGATCACCACAGGCTTCATGGCACTCCCCTGTCCTTTCTCTCCACGTCGTAATTTCTCTCCTTAACCCTGTTCACCCTGCGTTTTCTTCCGGATTCGATCAGCACAGGCACGGCATGCAGATACACCGCCGGCTGCAGGGGACGGTCGAAGCTTCCCCAAAGCCGTATCTTAAACTCCACGCTTTCCCGCAAAAAAGCCAACTGCAGATTCTGCCCGCCTTCCCTCTCCAGAACAGGATTGTCATACACCGCACGAACGACCTCATTGATCACAGCCTGTATCTGCTCCCTTTGAATCCCGCCGAAACGGTGAGTCTCATTGCAGAAGACCAGATAGAAAAGCTCCACCGCCTTGGGCGGAAAACGCCTTTCCTCCTCAGTAAGCGTCACCTCCGCCGTTATCATGGCAGAGTGATCCTGTATGTCATAGAGATAGACTCCCACCCGGTAATCCGCCTCTTCCCAGGGCGACGCAAACATGATCAGGTCTCTGTCCCGCACAAATTCCGGACACAGCTCTCTCCTCAGCATCTCCAGGAGACATTTCCCTGTCTGCAGTATTTCACTTTCTAAACACTCTTTACCGCCGTCCATGAGACAGCCACCTCCCTGCTGCGGTTCTTCCGACGGCCCTTTCTGAGCGTCAGGGCGATCTGAAAGGTTCCTGCCTCCACATTCTGCATCACAGCCAGTTTTTCGACTCCCCAGCCGTCACACACATCGCGGAACAATCCTTCCTCACCCTGAATGATCCGATATCGTTTCTTATCGTGCTCCCAGTATATGTAAGAGTGTTCCTCACGCACTCTGCCGCATTTCAGGAATACTTCCTCCCCCGGAAATCCATGGGAAATCTCTTCCGACAATAATACCTTCCCTCTCCTGTAATGCTTGGGAACCTGAATCACAATAATTCCTCTTCCGATACGGCTCCCCCTGTCCGCATCCAACAGTTCCCGGAAGCGCCGCTCTGTCAGCAGGTCTTCCGGAGAAAAAGGCGGTATGGGCTCGGGTGGTATGGGCGGCATCGGGCCGGGCGGCGTGGGACCGGGCGGCACCGGCGGCATCGGACCGGGTGGCGTGGGACCGGGCGGCACCGGACCGGGCGGCGCCGGCGGATACCATATATGCTTCAAGAGCCCTCTCCACCGGATATCCAGAATACCGTTCTCCTCCGCTATCCTTTTCAGGATCTCCTCCTCATATGGTCGGATCACATGGAAACGCACGTCCTGTTCCCTGACAGCGGAAAAGACATATCTGCTTCTCTCGGAATTCTGTCCGACAGCTTCCTCCATCCTCAGCCGCGCAAGGGGCACCCATGTCCCGCTCCGATTCTGTTCCACATGATCCTGCAGGTACTTTCTGACAGCCTGATCGTATGACACGGCAGTCCCTATAGGAAACTGACATGCCTGTATCCCCGTAATCTCCGTACTTTCCGTGATGATCTCCAGGTCGCTGATCTCCAGCATCACCGGAAGTGTCCGGTTCTCTTCCGTGCAGATCTCCCATTCCCGCTGAAAGCTGCCCGCACATACTGCCGGTTCTTCCTCCAATACCAAAGAGGCTTCTCCCGACTGTGCGAAAACTGCCCCCTGCAGCTTCGCCATACCGCGCCATCCCACATAGACATTGCTCCCTGGCACCGTCTGCAC
>JAIEKC010000089.1:0-3968 GCA_029064505.1 Acetatifactor sp. | reverse complement strand
GACCCGGATCAATGGCTCTGACTATATTTTGGTGACTGATTTTGAGGAGGGTGACGGAGAAGCCCTGATTTTAAAGGATACCTCTGAGGACGGTGAGGAAGAGGGCGTTTTTACCATTGTTTCCGATGACGACGAACTCGCCGCTGTGGCAGGCGTGTTTGAAAGCATGTTGGAGGATGTGGAGTTCGTTCAGGACTGAACGGAGTGTATGTATGGCAGTTGACAGGGAGGCATTTAAACAATTATTGAAGGACAGAGGGCTGAAGGTGACGAAGCAGAGGCTTATGGTGCTGGAGGCGATGGCGTCGTGCCCCGAGGAACATCTGACTGCCGAAGAAATATTTGAGCTTGTAAAAGCAGACTGCCCTGATATCGGGCTGGCTACTGTTTATAGAACAATACAGTTGCTGAAAGAGTTGCATCTGATTGACCGGATCAATTTTGACGACGGTTTTGTGCGATATGAGATGGGGACGGTTTCCGAGTGTGAACAAAAGCACCATCATCATCATTTGATCTGTATGAAATGCGGTAAAGTGATCTCCTTCCGGGATGATCTGCTGGAGGAGCTGGAGGACAAGATCACTGAGACTACCGGATTTTCCATTGTAAATCATGAGGTTAAACTCTACGGCTTCTGCAAAGAATGTGGAGGAAATTTAATTGAAGAAAAAAGAGAATAATGGCGGCTCCAAGCTGAAGGTCATTCCTTTGGGCGGTCTGGAGCAGATTGGCATGAACATTACTGCCTTCGAGTATGAGGACAGTATTGTTGTGGTGGATTGCGGACTTTCTTTTCCTGCGGATGATATGCTGGGAATAGATCTTGTGATCCCCGATGTAACGTATTTAAAGGACCATGTTGACAAGGTAAAGGGGTTTGTGATCACCCACGGTCATGAGGATCATATCGGTGCACTTCCTTATGTGCTCCGTGAGATCAATGTGCCTATTTACGCGACCCGGCTTACCATGGGCATTATTGAAAACAAGCTGAAAGAGCATAATCTGGTAAAGGGGACAAAGAGAAAGGTGGTAAAGTTCGGACAGTCCATCAATCTGGGACAGTTCCGTATCGAATTTATCAAGACCAACCACAGTATAGTGGACGCCGCGGCTCTGGCTATCTATTCCCCGGCCGGGGTGATCGTGCACACAGGCGATTTCAAGGTGGATTATACGCCTGTATTCGGCGATGCCATCGATCTGCAGCGTTTTGCGGAGTTGGGAAAGAAAGGCGTGCTGGCATTGATGTGCGATTCCACCAATGCGGAGCGTCCCGGCTTTACACCCTCGGAGAGAACCGTGGGCAAGACTTTTGACACCCTGTTTGAGGAACATAAGAATACCAGGATATTTGTGGCCACCTTTGCCTCCAATGTAGACCGTGTGCAGCAGATCATCAACACGGCGTATAAGTTTGGCAGGAAGGTTTCCGTAGAAGGCAGAAGCATGGTCAATATTATAGAGACTGCAAGAAATCTGGAATGTATCAGCATTCCGGATAATACTCTGGTGGAAATCGAACAGATGAAGAATTATCCGGATGAGCAGCAGGTCATCATCACTACCGGAAGCCAGGGAGAAAGCATGGCCGCACTGAGCCGTATGGCAAACGGAATGCATCGTAAGATTACCGTGGGTGCGGGTGATACCGTTATTTTTTCATCCAATCCGATTCCCGGCAATGAGAAGTCAGTCACCAAGGTCATAAACGAATTGCTGCGCAAAGGTGCGGATGTGGTATTTCAGGATGCTCATGTGTCCGGACATGCCTGTCAGGAGGAGATCAAGCTGATTTATACTCTGATCCGTCCCAAGTATGCCATTCCCGTCCACGGAGAGTATAAGCATCTGAAGGCTCAGGCGAAGATTGCTCAGAGCCTTGGCATGGATAAGGAGAATGTGTTCATCCTTTCCTCCGGCGATGTGCTGGAGCTGGACAATAATGACGCGGAAGTGACGGGAAAGGTTCCAGTGGGTGCTATCCTGGTAGACGGACTGGGCGTGGGAGACGTAGGAAATGTGGTGCTGCGGGACCGTCAGCATCTGGCGGAGGACGGCATTATGATAGTGGTCATGAGTCTGGACCGTGCCAGCGGACAATTGGTGGCGGGACCGGATATCGTTTCCAGGGGCTTTGTCTATGTGAAGGAATCGGACGAGCTGATCGAGGAAGCGAGACAGACCGTGGATGAAGCATTGCAGAAATGTCTGGACAGAGGAATCAGCGACTGGGGAAAATTAAAAAGTGCCACCAAGGACTCCCTCAGTGATTACGTGTGGAAGAAGACTAAGAGACGTCCCATGATATTGCCGATCATCATGGAGGTATAAGTGTACAAGCGCCCGCCTGAGACGGGCATGGGGGTGTAATCATGAATGAGTTTGATCACGCCGTGGATTCGTATATCATGGCTATCAAGAGCACGGAAACGTATCAGAATTTTGTCAGGGAACGGGACAGGGTAAGACAGTATCCGGAATTGAAAGCGCAGATTGATGATTTTCGGAAACGCAATTATGAACTGCAGTCCAGTCCGGATACGGATTTTCACAAGATAGACCAGTTTGAAAGGGATTATGAAGACTTCCGGGAAAATCCGCTGGTGGATGATTTCCTTGCGGCAGAGCTTGCCTTTTGCAGAATGATGCAGAAGGCAAACATGCAGGTTACGGCAGCCATTGAATTTGACTGATCGTTACGGTCAGGCTGTGGGTAATGCAAATATATGCGCAAGGATGTCACAGGGTGATTTGCGCATGCCGTTGCTTGTCACAAAGTGGCTTATGCGCAAAGAACAGCGCAGAAAAGAGGGTTTTATGAAAACAAGTACTTTGACTGTGGTGGGTGCTGTGTTCGGTGCCATATTCAGGGTCGGCGTGGTTATTTTCGCCGCCTATACCATTTATAACTGGGCTTTCCAGGCCTATGACTATGGGTATCGTATTTTTACGGAACCTGCTGTTTCTGCCGGGGAGGGCAGAAAGATCACGGTATCCGTTACGGAGGATATGTCTCCGGCCGAGATCGGTAAACTTTTTGAAACAAAGGGGCTGGTGAAGGACGGAAGGCTTTTTATGCTGCAGTATTACCTGTCGGAGTTTCAGAAGGATGTGGCACCGGGGACTTTTGAACTGAGTACATCCATGACGGCGGAGGAAATGATGGAAGCCATGGCGGAAGCCAATAAGGAACCGGCGGAAGGAGAATAGCTTCTTTCTTGTACGGGGAATCGGTGCGCCCGGAGGTCTGCGCGCCCAAAGGGATACCGGAGCGGATGTGCCTGAATGATATATCTGTGTGTAATTTGAATTTGGAGAATTCAGATGATAATTGACGAGAGAATGTCTGCCTTTATCGATTCCCTTGATAAGGGCAATACTCCTTTTCTGGATGAAATAGAGAAATATGCCAGGGAGACGCAGGTTCCCATTATCCGAAAGCCGATGCAGAGCCTGCTGAAATTTCTCCTGGAGCTTTCAAAGCCGAAGCGCATTCTGGAGGTCGGAACTGCTGTCGGCTTTTCTGCGTTACTGATGAGTGAATATGCGCCCGAGGACTGTCATATCACTACCATTGAGAAATACGAAAAGCGGATTCCTGTTGCAAGGGAACATTTCAGGCGTGCAGGACAGGAGAACAGAATCAGCCTTCTGGAAGGTGATGCCGCGGAAATCCTGCGGACGCTGGAGGGACCTTATGATCTGATCTTCATGGACGCGGCAAAGGGGCAGTATATTCATTTCCTTCCGGATGTGCTGCGGGTGCTGTCGGCGGGTGGTCTTCTGATATCTGACAATGTGCTTCAGGATGGGGACATCATTGAATCCCGGTTTGCAGTGACCAGGAGAAATCGAACCATTCATGCCCGTATGCGGGAGTATCTTTATGAACTGAAACATGATCCCGGGGTGGAGACGGTGATCCTGCCGGTGGGGGATGGGGTGACTTTGAGTGTAAAAAG
>JAIEKC010000088.1:0-1545 GCA_029064505.1 Acetatifactor sp. | reverse complement strand
CATGAAACCTTCCTCCCCAATAAACAGTCTTTACACTCCTATTATTTCTCACATATTTAAAGTCGTACCATTGCCATGATTTCGTCCTCCTTGATCCTGTTCTTAAAATCCGTTTTTCACTTTCTGCGCATATATTGCACTGTTACTTTTATTATCGGAAATCTGTATATAAAATCTTATACGCTTATCCTGAGTTACAGATTTTTCCCCGAAATACAGGTATAAATTGTAACCCTGCCCTTATACAGCTTCTGCCGAACGACGGCTTTTTTCTTTGCCGCCGTCTGCAGATTAAAAATTGAGTAGTAAATGAACCTTAAAAGCAACTTTTGAAATGCAAACAAAAAGGAGCTTTTGCAGCTCCTTCTTATTGCTCTAATACTCAATTATTTCATTGATACAGCCATCTGCACCATAAGAAAAGTGTATGACTTGACTCCCGTCATATTCTTCCAGCATTTTTTCATATTCTTCTTCATTTGACTCCGCTTCCTTCCCGTCTGTCACAGAAGTATAGTGCTCATTCCCATCCGCATCATACTCTACATATACACCCTTTTTCAGATAAAGCTCTCCGTCCTTTTCGGAAATTGCATATTTCTCTATTTTATGTCCGGATGCGACAATAATACCGTCCCTGGAAAAGGATATCGGATAGGCCGTTCCATCACTCATAATAGTTCCAAGATTTATTGCCTCATCTTTTCCGTAATAATATACCGTGCAATATATAGCCGCCTGTCTTTCCACTCCTGCATCATACAAACCATCTGAAGTCACCATAACATAATTTTCATAATCCATATCCAGAAATGCGTAGGCATCCTCATCTCCCAATTCCGCAACCGCAGCACCATAAGGATTTTCTTTCTCCTTATGCCCGCAGGCCACAAAGCACATCACGATCATCAGCAGTCCCGTTATTACTATTTTCTTCTTATGATTCATCTCTCTTTCTCTCCTTCCACTTTTCAATCATATAAGCCATGCTCAAAATAACTCCAATTGCAATCAACAAAATTGCAGGGGCCGTAAGCCTTCCATAATTAATGGGAGCGCTTGAATACTGACCGGTTACCATGTACCGGTACAGCATATACTCAATGCTGTTGGTACTACTTTGGATCGCCGCAATAAATAATGCCGCCAATGCCCCAATCATGAGAAAAAACAAACCACTGATCAATAAAATTGTCTGCTTTTGATTCCGCCTGTTTATTTTTATCATATCCTGCAATGAAATTTTCTCTTCTTTCACAGGCTGTCCCCCTTTCATCAAATCGTCCAAAGAAATCTCAAACAGTTCGCATAAAGCAATCGCACTTTCCAGATCCGGAGATGAAATTTCTTTTTCCCATTTTGAAACTGTTTGTCTTGACACATTCATTTTTTCAGCAAGCTCCTCCTGTGTCATGCCTGCCATTTTTCTGATCTTTTTAATTTTTTCACCTACATTCATCATTGACCTCCTTGGGTACACCTTATAAAAAACCATTGTTTTTTTCAAGCAATTCCTTTTAACATTCCTGATAAAAAGCTTAACAT
>JAIEKC010000087.1:0-11462 GCA_029064505.1 Acetatifactor sp. | reverse complement strand
CTCCGCGATCTCAACGCCCAGAACAGAGCTCAGATAATTCACTGCTCTCTCTATATAGTTAGTCCTTACTGCAATATGGCCGTGCTCGCCCAGATAAGGAGTCTTATAAACCTCTACAGCGCTTCCCGCAAATACAGAGCTGTTGCCGACTTTCACAGGCATTCCGAAGATAAAGCCAAAACGGTTGGCAATCTTGGTCGCTTCCTCTTCGCTGGTGCCGTTGATACCGATATGAGCCAGTTCAAAACCCAACATAGTCTGAACGGCCTCTCTGGTCAGCTGCTCGATCTTATCCCACTCACCCGCATTGATCAGGTCGCTGGGAACCATCCAGGAACCACCGCATGCGATGATCTTGGGGAAATCCAGATAAGAGGTCAGATTCTTGGCATTTACGCCGCCGGTAGGCATGAACTTCATGTTCACATAAGGTGCCGCCATAGCCTTGATCTTAGCCAGACCGCCGGACTGCTCTGCGGGGAAGAACTTAACCACATCCAGTCCCAGCTCGATAGCCTGCTCGATATCAGAGGGGCTGGAGGTACCGGGAGTGATGGGCACTCCTTTCTCGATACAATACTTAACGGTTCTGGGATTCAACCCGGGACTCACGATAAACTTGGAACCTGCTTCCACTGCCGCATCCACCTGCTCTGCATTCAGAACGGTACCCGCACCTACACACATATCAGGGAAGTTCTCGGTCATGATCTTGATCGCACCTGCCGCCGCACTGGTACGGAAAGTCACTTCCGCACAGGGAAGTCCGCCTGCACAGAGAGCCTTTGCAAGAGGAAGAGCATCCTCCTCTCTATCAATCTTCACAACAGGAACAATACCGATCTTGCTGATCTGTTCTAATACTGCGTTCATTTTTTCCTCCATTCCGAAACGTTTAACCTTAATGGAATCCTGTGGACAAACGCTGCACTTCCTCACGGAAGAACACTGCCATGCCCACAGAAGAATCTGTGACGCTTCCACACAGATTCATGATCGGACCGGCCGCCGTAGGGCAGCTCAACCGGTCATTTTGCTTTCACCCATGTGCCCGTTATGTGCCTGAGGACACGGGTACTCCGAAATAATCTGTCTCGGGGATCACACCATCCCTTATGCAAGAACCTCCTTCACGGCTGCCGCGATCTTATCGCACTTGCAGTTGGCGAAGAAATATTCCTGGAACTTTTCTCCGGAGAGGGCTCCCTTTACCAGCTCCTGATCCAGATTTTTCAGGATCGTCACCATATCCGTATGGGTCACTTCCTTCACCTTATCCAGGATCTTCTTATTTCTCTGCTCAGGCTCCACTCTCTCAGGGGGATATCCGCCGCCGCCGGGAGCACAGAACAGTTTTTCAAAGGTATATTGAAGGTTCAGTTCGCCGCCCCAGCCGAAATTCTCCGCAAAGGGAAGGGCTACACAGTTTCCGTCATTTACCTGTGAGAACAGATAAGCGTCCAGGGGGGACTCAATATGTCCGCAGAGCACCTTAGGGAAAGAGTTGCAGGCAAGCATAGCGCCCTCACCTGTTCCGCAGCCTGTGATCACATAGTCCGCCGCACCGGAATTTAACAGCACAGCCGCCAGAATACCATTCTGAACATAGGTCAGGGAATTGGGATCTTCCGCGCCGCACATACCATAGTTAAATACCTCATGGCCCATGGGTTCCACCACTTTCTTCAAAGTCGCGCAGATCATCTCATTCTTTGCCGCCTGGCTGTTCTCATTGATCAATGCAATTTTCATGGGAAATAGCCTCCTACATTATATAATTATTGTTTCACATGCCAAATCACCAGTCATACCGCTGCCCGTACCAACACGGCAGCCGCAAACCGGCCCATCTGGCTTCTTTGTCACTGACTCTCACCACACCCTGCAACGCTTCGCCTTGCAGGGGCGTTGCACGCGCCTGATCGTCCCTCATGCAGCTGTCCGTGCGAGCACGGCATCTGCATGACAGCCGACCTGGCTTTGTGATGATCGACTATTCCGGCTGTTTGCCGATGTATGCAAGGATACCGCCGTCAACGTAAAGGATATGCCCGTTCACCGCATTGGATGCCTCGGAAGCAAGGAATACGGCAGGACCTGCCAGCTCTTCCGGCTTTAACCATCTGTTGGCGGGAGTCTTGGCACAGATGAACTGATCGAAGGGATGTCTGCTTCCATCGGGCTGCTTCTCGCGCAGAGGCGCCGTTTGAGGGGTCTCGATATAGCCGGGGCCAAGGCCGTTACACTGAATGTTGTACTGGCCGTACTCGGAACAGATGTTTCTGGTCAGCATCTTCAGTCCGCCCTTTGCGGCAGCGTATGCGGATACTGTCTCACGGCCCAGCTCGGACATCATGGAGCAGATGTTGATGATCTTGCCGTGGCCCTTCTTGATCATGGCGGGAATAACAGCCTTGGACACGATGAAAGGCGCGTTCAGATCCACGTCGATCACCTGTCTGAACTGATCCGCGGTCATCTCGGTCATGGGAATTCTCTTGATGATACCCGCATTGTTCACCAGGATATCGATTACGCCCACTTCCTTCTCGATCTGAGCTACCATGGCGTTTACCGCTTCCTCATTGGTAACGTCGCATACATAGCCGTGAGCCTTGATGCCTTTCTCGGCATAGGCAGCCAGACCCTTGTCCACCAGTTCCTGCTTGATGTCATTGAAAACGATGGTTGCGCCTGCCTCCGCATAAGCGGATGCGATCGCGAAACCGATACCATAGGAAGCGCCTGTTACCAGAGCGATCTTGCCTTCCAGTGAAAAATTGTTTACATAGTTGTTTGCCATTTCTGCTTCTCCTTTATGATATTTTTTCGCAACCGTCCAGACCAGTCCGTACGGTTACTTTTTTCTTTCTCTTTACATTAAATCCTTCATGGCTACACCGTCCATGTCGTCAAAGTCCTGATTCTCGCCCACCATACCCCAGATAAAGGTATATGCCCTGGAACCGCATCCGGAATGGATGGACCAGCTGGGAGAGATCACAGCCTCCTCGTTTCTCATGACGATATGGCGCGTCTCGTCGGGTTCGCCCATGTAATGCATTACGAATGCATCCTCAGGCATCTCGAAATAGAGATAGACCTCCATACGTCTGTCGTGGGTATGGCAGGGCATCGTATTCCACACACTGCCCGGCTCAAGCCTGGTCATTCCCATCTCCAGCTGGCAGCTCTCCACCTGGCCGGGAAGGATATACTTGCAGATGACTCTGTGATTCGCATCCTCCAGAGAACCAAGCTCTACCTTATTCTCGTCCTTTACAATGACCACACCATCCTCAGGAGTGCCCTCCGGCCTGATCAGCACAGTGGGACAGGTCCTGTGTGCAGGAGCGGAATTCAGATAAAATTTCGCAGGTTCGGAAGCATCATCACTGGCGAAAACGATGTCTCTGGAACCCATTCCGATGTACATTGCCTCTTTGAAGCCCACCTTGTATACCTTACCGTCAACGGTAATGGTGCCGGCTCCTCCGATATTGATCACGCCGAGTTCTCTTCTCTGGCAGAAGTACTCTGCACGGAGCTCGTCCCCTGCCGTCAGGGTGATCGGCTCTACAGGCACTGCCGCACCCGTAATGATTCTGTCAATGTGGCTGTATACCAGCTTGATCTCGCCGGGAACGAAGAGATTCCGGATCAGGAACTCCTCTCTCAGACGCTCTGTGGTATAATGCTTCACATCTCTTGGTGATACTGCTGTTCTAAGTTCCACCTTACACGCCTCTCTTTCTTCAATATCCGGTCAGTGATGTTTTAGAGAAAAGACCGATATTGAGTGTTACCTTTTATGAAAGCACTTACATTATAGCATACAAAGGTAAGTATTTCCAATAAATTTTTGTTAATTTCTCTAAAACCCATGTACAACTTGTACTTAATATACAGTATAATCGAATTTTTTATCAAAGTCCATGTAAATATTAACAAAAAGGATGTATTTTTATTTTATGGCCCACAGAACGGCAATTGCCCCCATTCTGATGATGGGGGCAAAGATATCCTTACTTTCCCTTATGCTCCAACGCCTGGGCTCGCATCTCCTTCGCATTGGAAAGCGCCGCCTCCGTCAGTTCGTCACTGCCCAGAAGTCTCGCAAGCTCACCCAGGGATTCCTCCATCTCCAGCGCCCGGATATCCGTGATCGTATTGTCCTGTGTACTGCTCTTCTCAATGACGAAATGGGTATCCGCCATGGCGGCGATCTGGGGCAGATGGGTGATGCAGATGACCTGGTGGGCCTTCGCCACGGTGTCAAGCTGCTCCGACACCCTCCATGCCGTCTTCCCGCTGATCCCGGCATCGATCTCGTCAAAGATCAGCGTGTCGATATCGTCTCTTCCGGACAGCACCGTCTTGATCGCCAGCATCACTCTGGACAATTCTCCGCCGCTTGCCACCTGGGCCAGCGGTTTAAGGCTCTCCCCGGGATTGGTGGAGATCAGGAACTCCACATCGTCGTATCCCTTGGCGGTAACTGCCTGTGACCGCCGGACCGCGATCTCAAAGGCCACTGTTAGAAAATTCAGGTTCACCAGCGCCTCCTTCAATTTCTCCGTCAGCACTCCCGCATTTTTCCTGCGTATGGAAGAAAGCTTCTCACATGCCTTTTGAAGCTTTTTCTCCGCCTTTTCCAGCTTTTTCTCCAGCTCCCGCATATAGGTATCATAGTCCGACAGCTTATCCAAAAGCCGCTGTCTCTCCTCCCCATATGCGATCACGGCTTCTATGGTGTTACCGTATTTTCCCTTGAGATGATTCAGGGTGTTCAGCCTCTCTTCCACCAGGGCAAACTCCTCTTCATCAAACTCACAATCACTCATATATTCCGACACATCCCGATTGTAATCGGCAAGCAGGCTGTCAATCTCCGCAAGCTGTCCTTCCAGCTCCCCCAGGCGGCCATCGTAAACGGATACGTTCCTCAGAGAACGCAGCGCACGGCTCAGGGAGCTCCCCGCGCCGGTATCCTCCTCATTGCCGGTATAACGGTAACTCTCCGCCAGGCTCTCCGTGATCTTTCTGCTGTTCGCCATCAGGCGGTAACGCTTCTCCAGCTCCTCATCCTCACCGGGCACCGGTTTCGCCTGACTGATCTCATTCCATTCGAACTCAGCCAGCGCTTTCTCCTTTTCCTTGGCCTCTTCGTCCATGGTTTCCCCGTCCAGCTCCCTGCGCAGCTGACTGCATTCTCTGTAAGCTTCCTCCACGGCCAGGGCCGCAGGTTCGAATTCACTGCCGCAATAAGAATCCAGAATCTCCATATGCTTTTTCTTGTGAAGCAGGGACTGATGTTCATGCTGTCCGTGAATATCGATCAGCGTCTCCGCCAGTTCCTTCACCTGCTTTGCCGTCACCGTCTCACCGTTGATCCTGCAGACACTCTTGCCGGCCTGCAGCTTACGGCTGATAATGACGGTTCCGTCCTCCTGAGCCTCCAGCTCCATCCGGTCCAGTTTCTGCCTCACCTTCTCGCTCTGTGAGACAAAAACAAGCTCCACAAGCGCACTCTCCGCTCCCTTTCGAAGCATCTCTTTGTCAAATTTTCCGCCGAGAGCCAGATTCACAGAACCTATGAGCAGGGACTTGCCCGCACCCGTCTCACCTGTGAGGATATTCAGCCCCTCACCAAACTCTACCTCTGTCTCCCGAATCAGCGCCAGATTTTTGACATGTAAACTTTGTAACATATTCCTCTCCTTACGTACCCTCTCCGCTGATCATCAAAACCATTCACTGCATATTGTAAAAAATTTTCCACACTTTCAGCCCAGCATGGCATGGATCTGTTCCATCAGTGCCTGTGTCTCTTCCACAGATCTCACTGCCACAAATATGGTGTCGTCCCCGGCAATACAGCCCACGATCTCCGGGAATTTCATGGCATCCAGCGCCGCAGCCACCGCCATCGCCATACCTGACACCGTTTTGATCACCAGGATATTCTGTGCCATATCCATGGAAGAAAAACCGTCACGAAGTACACGGATGTACTTGTCGCCCAAATGACTGTCTTCCTGCTTCAGGATAATGTATTTCTGTCTGCCGTTCCTCAGCGGGATCTTGGAAAGATTCAATTCCTTGATATCCCGCGAAACAGTGGCCTGGGTCACCGCAAGACCTGCCTCCCTCAGATAATTTGCCAGCTCCTCCTGGGTTCCCACATCATACTTCTGTATCATTTCTATGATCTTGGCATGTCGATTCTTTTTCATTTATTTTCAGTTCTCTCCCATCTTCTTATGCAACACCTCTAAGAAGCTCACCTGATTCAGCTGCAGGAATTCCGTGGTCTTCTCGGACTGTACAATGCGGATCCTGTCTCCCGTCCGCATGGGAATCACATGGCAGCCGTCAAAATTGGCCTCCACCGTCTGGATCCTGCCACCCCTTCCTTCCGGGATCACGATCTCGATCACATCCTCGGGGGACAGGATGATACTGCGCTTATTCAATGTATGGGGGCAGATAGGAGTCAGCATGATAAGTTTCGCTCTGGGTTCGATCAGAGGACCGCCCGCCGACAGGTTGTAGCCTGTGGAACCTGTCGGCGTGGTCACGATCATACCGTCCGCATTATAATGATTCAGAAATTGTCCGTTCACATAGATATTGAACTTAATGATCTGCAGGGAACCGCTTCTGGATACCACAATATCGTTCAGCGCCCACCCCTCTTCCGAACCGCCGTTTGCACAGAGGATCCTGCCGTTCAGCATCATACGGCTCTCGCTGGTATAATCTCCCGCGATCAGACGCTCCAGAGACTCTTCCAGATTAGACAGCTCGATTTCCGTCATATACCCCAGAGTGCCCAGATTCACTCCGATAATGGGGATGCTGAGTTTCTTCGTCTCCCTGGCCGCCTGAAGCACCGTGCCGTCCCCTCCGAGTACGATGATACAGTCCACATCTGTCGGAAGATCCGCCGGCGCCTCCTCGCTGTCCACCCGCATATTTTCCTTCCAGTCTTCCTCCTCGACCCACGCGGTGGCCTTCTGCCCTTTTCCCTCCAGAAAAGCACAGATTCTCTTGGTGGTCTCCAGATTCTTATCCTTATGCCGGTTGGCAAATACTAAGAAATGTTTCATACCCATGCCTCCATTTCTATATCACAGACTCTTGAAATCTCCAGACTGCTCATCAAGCGGCTTTCCGGAAATCGTTCCGGACGATTCCCCGCTTTTACGGATACCTTTTAACCGCAATGCCTGATTCTTCTTCCTGTGATTTCGAGAAGCTATTATCCTGCACTGTCGAAATTCCCACCTCACCCCGCATAAGGCATCCAGAAAATCATGTTTGCCGATCCCCTTGCTTTTCCGACCGCATTTTCGTCAGAAACCGGATTTCGCCTGTGGGAATCCGCTGCCCGACGCCCTGTGGGAATTCTCCACCGTCTGCCGGATCCGCTTCTCCCACTCCTCCCGTTGGGAAAGCCCGCTTTTCTCTTCTGTAATGCGTAGCAGCCTTCCCTCGGCTTCACGCTCCGTGAGACGGAAAAGCTCCCCGGAAGGCTCCGCCTCTTTTTTGATGTGGAGCAGATACTCAATATTGCCCTCTGGTCCCTTGATGGGGGAAAACTCCAGATGAAGCACCGCAAAGCCGATACTGTCCGCATAGTCCACGATCTTCGCGATCACTTCCCGGTGGATCTCAGGCTCCCTCACCACACCGTTCTTCCCCACCTTCCCCTTCCCTGCCTCGAATTGGGGTTTGATGAGACACACCATCTCCCCGCCGGTCTTTAACAGATTTCTGGCAGGGATGAGGATCTTCGTCAGGGAAATAAACGACACATCCACGCTGGCAAAATCCAGTTCCTCCGGAATATCCTCCCTCACCGTATAACGGAAATTCGTCTGCTCCATACAGACTACCCTGGGGTCGTTGCGGAGCTTCCAGTCAAGCTGTCCGCGCCCCACATCCACGGAATAGACCCTGGCGGCTCCGTTCTGCAGCATGCAGTCCGTAAAGCCCCCGGTGGAAGCACCGATGTCCATACATACCTTTCCGTCCAGTTCAAACCGCCACTTATCCATTGCCTTTTCCAGCTTTAATCCGCCCCGGCTGACATACCGCAATGTACTGCCCCGGACTTCCAACCGGATCTTACCCGCATCGAAGGCTGTTCCCGCCTTATCCTCCCGCTGCCCGTCCACATAGACATTGCCCGACATGATAATGGCTTTCGCTTTCTCCCTGGATGCGGCATAACCCTGATTTACCAGAATAACATCCAGACGTTCTTTCATAATACCGCCCCTAACCCGGATAAACCGGAATCATAATTTTGCCGCCAACGCCTCCTGTATCCTCTTCACGATGCTGTCCGCGTCAATGCCGATCTCCTGCTTTAAGAGCTCCACATTGCCGTGCTCCACATAGGCATCGGGAATGCTGATGCCCAGGTACTGATTCCTCAGCCCCTCCCGGTTCATGTAATCCAGCACCTTCTCTCCATAACCTCCGCCGGCCACATTCTCCTCCATGGTGACGATCAGCACATGGTCCCTGCAGGCTTCCTTTACGGCTTCCTCGTCAACAGGCTTTACAAACCGGGCATTGATCAGACTGACCGCCTTCCCCCGGGCTTTCAGTGCATCCCGCACCGCCTCACCCGTCTTCACCATGCTTCCCACCGCAAACAGGGCGATCTCCCGCTCTCTGAAGATCCATTCCGCCTTCCCCATCTCCACAGGAGCCCGATGCTCCTTCAGCCCCGCATATGCGGTGCCCCGGGGATAGCGCACTGCTATGGGGCCGTCGAAATTTACCGCAAATTTCAGCATATCCGACAATTCCCATTTGTTCTTGGGTGCACAGATATGCATATTGGGAATACCGGATAAATATGTAAGATCAAAGATCCCCTGATGCGTCTCACCGTCACTGCCCACCAGTCCCGCTCTGTCCACAGCGAAGACCACCGGCAGATTCTGGATACATACATCATGCAGGATCTGGTCGTAAGCCCTCTGCAAAAAGGAGGAATACACCGCCACGATGGGTTTTAAGCCGCCTGCCGCAAGCCCCGCCGCAAAGGTCACCGCATGCTCCTCCGCAATGCCCACATCGAAGAATCTGTTCGGATACATATTGCGAAATCTTTTCAGACCCGTACCGTCAGGCATCGCCGCCGTGATCGCCACGATCCTCTCATCCCGCTGCCCCAGTTTACACATGACTGTAGAAAAGATATCCGTATAATTCGCCTCTGTTCTGGGTTTGGAGGGGATTCCCGTCTCAATGTCGAAAGGCTCCGCCCCGTGAAATCTTGCGGGATGACGCTCCGCCGGGAGATAGCCCTTCCCTTTCTGGGTGATGACATGGATGAGTACCGCGCGCTTCACACGCTTTGCCTCATTGATCACTCTCACCAGGCCATCTATATCGTGACCGTCCACAGGTCCCAGATAGGTGATCCCCATATCCTCAAAGAACATCCCCGGGATCACCAGATGCTTAAAGCTGCTCTTTGCCCTGCGGATCCGGCTGATGGTGCTGTCTCCCCGCCTGGTCCCCAGCAATGCGTTGTAAATGCCTTCCTTCAGATCGAGATACCCGCTGGCAGTACGGATATTGTTCAGATATTTCGACACACCGCCCACATTCTCGGAGATGGACATATTATTATCATTCAGAATCACAATGAAATTGCTTTCCAGCTTTGCCGCGTTATTTAACGCCTCATAAGCCATACCTCCCGTCAGAGAACCGTCACCGATCACGGATACGACAGTGCTCCTCTCCCCTTTCAGCTCTCTTGCCTTTACCAGGCCCAGACCTGCGGATATGGAAGTGGAACTGTGCCCTGTGTCAAACACGTCACAGTCGCTCTCCTTTCTCTTGGGGAACCCGCTTATACCATGGAACTGCCGCAGGGATCCAAAATCCTCCCTGCGCCCTGTCAGGATCTTATGGGTATAGGACTGATGCCCTACATCCCATATGATCTTATCCTCCGGAAGATTCAGCGCCAGATGCAGCGCCATGGTCAGCTCCACCGCCCCCAGATTGGAGCCCAGATGACCGCCCGTCACACTGATCGTCCGAATCAGGAAATCCCGGATCTCCTGCGCCAGTTCCCCGTAATCCTCTTTGGCTATATTCTTGATATCATTGGGTTTCTCGATTGTTTCCAAAAACATGTCCATACCTCTCGCCCACTTCAGCAGGCCCTGTCCTCTTTCGCAGAATTGTGGGAATACGGTTACTGTCCACCGGGTTCACATCAAGATGCCGCGAAGAAGTTCCCAAACTCTCCGAAACCGTCCTGACAGCGATCTCACGCACAACAGTCCCGGGGCCGTCACGCGGAGAGCACACAAAAGCGCCTCTCTGGGGTGACGGGTGAACGGTAACAGATCCTACTTGTGCCGATCTACCAACGACAACAGCAGCTCCTTCAAAAAGGCATTCTCTCCCTCAAGGGAATCCAGTATCGCTATCGCTTCTTTGGTCAGATCCTCCACATCTCTCCGGGACTGCTCCAGACCATTCAACGTAACATAAGTCTGCTTGTGATTCTGGGCATCGCTGCCCACAGGCTTTCCCAGTTCCTCACTGTCACCCACCACGTCCAGAATATCGTCCTGGATCTGAAATGCGATACCGATATCACAGGCACATTTTTCGATCCGTCCCAGTTGTTCCTGCTCCGTCATTCCGGCGATCACCGCACCTATCATCATAGCGGCCTGCATCAGAGCCGCCGTCTTATGCTCGTGGATGAACAGAAGCTGCTCCTTTCGCAGAGTTCCCTCCTGCTGTTCCGCCTCGATATCAGCTGTCTGTCCGCCGATCATCCCGAAGATTCCCGCCTTGTTGGCGAGGATCATCAGAGCTTTCGTGAGTTTCTGCATATTATACTCCGGACAGGACGCCGTGGTAAGATATTCCCGGTTGGAACCGTTGCAGATCTCCAACGCCTGTAAGGCAGTCTCAAAAGCATAATTCAAAAGTCCGTCTCCCGCCAGGATACCCATGGTCTCCCCATAGACACTCCATGTGGTTTTCTTTCCCCTGCGGTACTCGTCATTATCCATAGCCGGCAGATCGTCGTGAACCAGTGAGTAGGTATGTATCATCTCAATGGCTGCCATAAAATGAGCAATGGCGCTGCCTGGGCCTCCGCCGCACATCTGGTAGGTGGCCCGCATGAGAATTGGCCGCAGCCGCTTGCCACCTGCCAGCAGGCTGTAGTTCATGGCCTCCATGATTTCTCTCTGCATCCCCTCTTCCTCTGGCAGATGCTCTCGCAGCACCCTCTCTGCATAGGCTGTCTCCTGGGCAAGCCTTTTTTCAAATGCTGATGCTTCCATTTCCAAATTCCTCCAGTTCGCCCTCTTTTGTGAGCTTCAATACCTGCTTCTCCACCTTATCTATCTGATCATTGCACTTTTTTAAGATTGCCATACCTGCGCTGTAAGCCCCAAAAG
>JAIEKC010000086.1:0-9440 GCA_029064505.1 Acetatifactor sp. | reverse complement strand
TTGTTCTGCAGTGCGAAAGGACGGTCAAAGTTACTTCCCAGGATATTTCCCAGATTCATTACCAGAAGCACCACGATGGTAGGCTTGATGCCCGGCAGCGTAATATGCCATATCTTCCTGAAACGTCCTGCGCCGTCAACAGAAGCCGCCTCATAAAGCTCCGGGCTGATCCCCGCGATAGCCGCAAGGTACACGATGGAACCCCATCCGAAATTCTGCCATACGCCCAGCCCGGCATAGGTAGCCACCCAGTGCTTTGATTCATTCAGAAAAGGAACCGATTCCATCCCCAGGTTGTTCAATATCATATTGACAAAACCGGTGGACGGAGCAAACAGCTGTAATGCCAGACCGTAGATGATGACCCATGAAAGGAAATGGGGCATATAGGCAATGGTCTGCACCACTTTCTTGAACCGCCTGAAACACAGTTCATTCAGGATCAGCGCAAAGATAATGGGGGCCGGAAATCCAATGACCAGATCCAGCAGGTTCAGCCCCACCGTATTTCTCAGTGCCAGAATGAAATCCTTGCTCTTGAAGGCCTTGATAAAATATTCAAAGCCATGATTTGCCGCCAGCGGCAGTTTCCAGACACTTTCCACGATGCTGTACTTCTTAAAAGCGATCTGTATGTATATCATTGGTATATACTTAAAGATCAGCAGATACAGAAGCGGCAGCGAAAGCAATGCATACAATTGCCAATATCGCTTCATGTAGACTTTGAAACCGGATTTCCGCCGTGGCGCTACTTCTTGCTTGTTGCTTTTCACAGAACCATTCCTCCTCACAATTTTATTTTCGTTGCTCACTTGTAACTTTATTATAGCATTGCTCTCACATATTGCTTATCATATATTGCTAAGGATTCTACTGATATTGCGCTTTTTGGTTGTAAATCATAATTTTGTTGATAATATTGCCTTTTCATTTCCACTGTGTTACTATTTTATATGGGTATTTTGTCCTGAAATACATGACTTTTGTTCCGTCTGTTATGCATTTTGACATTAGCAATTATTGCGTAATAGCAATTTCTGCACATTTTTATGATTCAGCGAGGAGGATCCGCGGATATGGACGATTTAAGCCTGATCTATTTAGACGATGACCTGTTAAGCAAATACAAACGACAGCAGGAGAAAAATAATTTTTCCAGAACCCTGGACGGCAATTCCGAGTCCATCTCCTATCTTCCCGGTTCCACCGTTCGGTTCTGGCTGAACGATGAACCGGACGAGTACGCCATGCACTGGCACCCTGCCATAGAAATGGTCATCCCGCTGGAGAACACATACACTGTGATCGCCAGACAGGAAACATACGAGCTGGAGCCCGGAGATATCTTCATCATACCCGGCGGCGAGCTCCATCATCTCATCGCTCCCGCCACAGGGCGGAGACTGATCTATCTCTTTGATTTCGATCTGCTCTCCGGCATCAGGGGTTTTTCCTATCTCACCTCCTTCCTGTCCCAGCCGGTGCTGATCAACAAGAGCAGCTGCCGGCCCATCTACAAGGAAGAGGCCGCTCTGATCTCCGATCTGTGCCGCGATTATTTCAGTAACGACAGTCTGCGGGACATGATGATCTATTCGCACCTTTTGGCATTCTTCGTAAATTATGTCAGATACCGCATATCCGTGGAGGATTCCAGAGGCTGTAACCCCATCAGTGAGACGCGCCAGAAGGATCTGATGGAAAAATTCAATACGGTCTTTGACTTTCTGGACGAGCATTATACCGAGGATATCACACTGGAAAAAATAGCCGATGTGGCAGGTTTCTCCAAATTCCACTTCTCCCGGCTGTTCAAGCAGTGCTCCGGCTACCATTTCTACGACTACGTGTGCTATCGCAGGATCAAGGCTGCCGAGACCCTGCTGCTGAAACCGGGCAATTCCATCACGGAGGTGGCGCTGCAGTCCGGCTTTTCCAGCCTGTCCACCTTTAACCGCACCTTTAAAAAGGTAAAAGGCTGCACTCCCTCGGAATACCGAAATCTGTTCAGCTCCCGGATCCCTCCTTTCCCGTAAGACAGGCTCTCAGGATCTCCAGACCGCCTGTAATGCAGCTTTCCGGAAAGCTTTTTTGCCAATTCAATTCCTCCACTTTTCCGGCTGCATTATTTTTCAGAAGCCCGGTCTTGCCTGTCTGAGATTCCGAGAGTCTGACAAAAAAAACAACAGTCCCGGGATCCTTCTCCCTGAACTGTTGTTTTCATACAGGCGCTATTTAGAGCGTGTTTGAAAAATCATTCCCCCGGTCTGCACGCCCCACTTCGCGGCCTGCTGCGCCCCAGGAAAAGCATTTTTCAAACACGCTCTAGAAAATAAGAAAATTTCGATCACAGGATCTGCGGCTTCCCGAACTCCACGGCCACCAGGTCAAAGCAGCTCCCCGGCAGGAAGATGAATTCCACCTTCCCACGGCCCGTCAGCTTCTCAATGGTAAATGTCTGCCGGTTCTCTTCGCCGTCCCCTCCGGCAAATTCCAGAATGCGGTTTACCGTCTCCCCTGAGGCATCCGTAAAATGAACATGGATGGAATTTCGCTCCAGCGGAGTGCGGCCCCAGATCATCACATAGTCCGCGCCGGTCTCACCGAAATCCATGTTCTCGTAGACCAAAGTCACGTTGTTGCCGATATCCCGGACAGCCCTGCCATCCCTTCTGAAGCTGTCGCCGTACAGGCTGTCCGCATCTGCTGCCCACAGGCGCTGATATGCTTTCTCCAGTCTGGTAAACCGGAATCCCTTCAGATGCAGTTTGGCATGCATCGCGAACCCGATCTCGGCAATGCCTCTGATCCTCTCCGGCAGTCTGTAAGTCTCCTCCTGATAGGTGTTCCACAGGGAGGGCTTCCGGTAGATCACCGTATCCAACAGCCGGCTGTCAGGCTCGTAAGGCTTTCCCTGCCAGATTTCGATGGGATACTCTTCATCGCTCAGGGCAAAGACGGGCAGGGTGATCTCATCGGAGCCGAACTCTCCGAAGTCGATCCCGCTGTAGACCACGCCGCTGACGCCGTCTCTTGCAGTAGCGATCCCCTTTTCATTTCCGTTGCCGATCTCCCCCAGACTATCCGTATACAGTCCTGCGGAAATCATTTCATAGGGATCCAGAAATGCCTGTCCCAGACCGTGGGCCCTGAATTCCAATTGGGAGATCAGGGTGATCCTGCCTTCCTCCCGGGCCATACAACGCACATAAAATGCCCCGTCACCGCAGGCAGTCACCACAGCCCGGCTCCGTTTCCCGTTGGTGCAGGCCTGCCCCGACTGACATTTTTCCGGCAGATCCGCCGCTTCTCTGATCCGGGCACAGCCGGTCTCAATGCCTCTCTCATTTACTGCCTTCCAGATCAGCTCCGGGGCAGCTGCAGGGGGATAGACCACTGCTTCTACCACCAACTCCCGTTTCTCCTCTGTGAGACACTGACCCTCCGGAGCAGAAAGCTCTATCTTCCGGGCAGGATGCTTCCGCAGCAGTGCATCAGCCCTGTCTGCTGTCTCTCCCGGAGCGCCATGCCCCATACAGTCGTCCAGATATCCCATCTGCTTGTCTATCCGGGGGACACTCCACGCATGCAGTGTCACCTCCCCAGGCTCTAATCCGTCCCCGGTGACGGTGACCCGGATATCCCCCTCTTCCTCAGTGCCTCCGATGACCGCCAGAAGCCTGCCGGAAAACAGCTTCCTCACATTGGTCTTGTATTCGTCATAGTCCGTACTGTCGCCATTATCCATGCCCAGCAGCCGTCCCGGTCCGCTGATGTCCACCCGCACATAATCGGAGGCATTTTCCACAAGATTTCCCCGGGCGTCCACCGTCTCTATGGTCACAAAACAGAGCTCACCCTCGTCGATCTGTATCCTCTCCCTGTCAGGGGTCAGCCGTATGGCGCTGCTGTCCCCGAATGAACTGCGGCTCTCTCTGGCGATCTCCTTCCCGCACTGGTCATAAGCTATGGCAGTAATGGTTCCCGGCTCATAGGGCACCTGCCAGTCCCCCGTCAGCTTATCACCCTTTCCATGATCGATCTCCTGCCTTCCCCGGGAGACTCCGTTTACCAACAGCTCCACCGCAGGAGCATTGGTGCAGGCTCTCACATCGATGATCTGTCCGGGATTGAAATCCCAATAGGGAAAAAGGTGCACCATGGGTGAACTTCTGTGATCCGTCCACTCTGCCTGAAACAGGTAATAGGCATCCTTGGGAAAGCCTGCCGTGTCGATCTGCCCAAAGTAGGAATTTTTCGTGTGATAGGGAGTAGGCTCTCCGATATAATCAAAGCCGCTCCAAATAAACTGTCCGAAAATGTACTCTGCGTCACGGTCACCCATAATGCACTTTTCAAAGCTCTCCGCCCCCCAGCTGGTGGTGGAATTGCCCAAGGCAGAGCACTGTTCATCCTCCTCCGCAAGGATCTGCTGTCTCAGGGGAAAATGATAGATCCCCCTGCTCTGTACAAGAGATGCCGTCTCACTGCCGTACATGATCCAGTCCGGATGCTCCCTGTGCTGCTCCGCATAATATTTTTCTCCGTAGTTATAGCCCGCAAACTTTACGATATCTGCACATTTCCTGGCATTTTCCCATGCCATGTAATTGGAGCCGATGGTGACCGGGGCGTTTCCCCGGGGGTCGTGTTTCCGGACATAAGCCGTCAGCTGCTCCGTGATCTCCTGTCCCCGTTGGTCAGCGTGGGTATCATAGATCTCATTGCCGATGGACCAGAACAGGAGGCAGGGATGATTGCGGTCACGGCGCACCCAGCTTCTCACGTCTCTTCGAGCCCATTCTTTGAAAAAACGGGCGTAATCATAAGTCGTCTTTGACCGTTCCCACATATCAAAGGCCTCGTCCACCACCAGAAAGCCCATCCGGTCAGCCAGCTCCATAAATTCCGGATCCGGCATATTATGGCTGGTCCGGACGGCATTTACTCCTATGGCTTTCAACAGCTTAAGCTTCCGCTCCATGGCCGCTGCATGGAATGCGGCTCCCAGGCACCCCAGATCATGGTGCTCGCAGACGCCGTGGATCTTCAAAGGCCTGCCGTTCAGGAAACATCCCTTCTCCGGGTCAAAGGCTATGGTGCGGAAACCGATGGTGATATTTTCACTGTCCAGGGTGATCTCTTCCCCCGGCTCATCCTGCCTGCACAGCTCTACATACAGGACATAGCACTGGGGATCATCCACATCCCACAGAAGAGGATCCTTCATCTGTACGCGCAGGGGCTCTCCGCAGCGGACGGTGCCCAGATCCTTCACCAGTTCCCAGTCCTTCCACAGACTGTAGCGCAGATAACACTTTTCCGTCTCTCCGACCGTCTCCGTTACTGCCTCCAGAATAAAGCATTCTGCCGGAGCCGTAAGCTGTTCTTCCCCATAAGGCCGGATGGATACATAGGTGCCGTCCAGGGGCAGATACGCTTCCTCACAGTATTTGATCCAGACTCTGCGGTAAATGCCCGCCCCGGAATACCAACGGCTGTTAGGCGCCTGAAACCTGACCTGTACCATGACCTCGTTCATTCCGGATCTGACAGCTTCTGAAATATCCACGTCAAAGGTAGAATAGCCGTACTTCCATTCTCCCACCCTCTGCCCGTTGACATAGATGACAGAATCCATATATACACCGTCGAACCGCAGAATGACCGGCCCTTCTCCCGCATATGCCTCGAACTCCTTCCGATACCAGCCGCAGCCGTCGCGGTACAGGTTTTTCACATCGTATATGAGCCAGTCATGAGGTATCTCCACCGGCCGGAAACAGTCTCCTGCTGCCTCCACATCCTCCAGAGTGGCGGAAAGCTCCGTTCTGTAGAATTCCCATCCCCTGTTAAAAGGTAATAACTCCATTATCATACCAACCTTTCAATCCTTCTGTATTTTCGCTCCGGTACAGCATAAATTATACTGCTTAACGATTTCACTTGCCGTGAAAAAGTTTCTATCACTAAAATATCTTCCGTCCCTTCTCGTCCCCGATACCGCTTTTGCGGTAAAAGTAAGAATTTACCTGGTCACGCCACTCTCCGGCATTTTGCAGCTGTCTGCGGAAGCGCTCTCTTACCGTTCTGTAGGTATCTCCGGGGATTCTGCCTTCCAGGCTCTCCCACAGACCGATCATCTCTTCCACCTCGCTCACGCCCTCAAAATGCGTGTCATATATATGCTGGATCAGTGTCTTGCCCGACTTCAGCCTGTAGGTATACGGAACATGGTGGAAAAAGAGCAGCAGCTCCTCGGGACAGGTCTCCCGGTTGTCAAACATCGACGCGTTGGGCTCATAGTACTGCTGTGCATATCCGGTTCCGCAATGGCTTCTGTCCACACCCAGTCCCAGGTGATCCGCCCGGTGATAGGTTCCCCAGCGGGAATATTCATAGCCGTCCACACTGCAGCCATAATGCGTATCCGGCGTCACCATCCAGCCAATACCCAGAGGGACCGTATATTTCTCATAGACGGCACGGGAATCCAGAAGGATCTTCTTTACCTTCTCCACCACCTCCACCTGATCAGACAGGCTTAAGCGTATCCATTCCTCCGCAATCTCATCCGCCGTCAGCGAAGTGTTGAAAGCCAGCCGCCCGAACCCGTAAAAATTAGCCGCCGCAAGGTCATTTCCCGTCCAGTTGGCGTCATTTCCTGTATTGCATACCGCCGCAAAACCGGTATTGATATTTCCGTAAGTCCTGCCGCTTATGATATCCGCTACCGTATCGCGGCTTTCCCCTGCTTCGTCCCTTTCTGTACAGCAGGTATGAAAGTCCAGCACTTCCTTAAACAACGGGATCAGATAGCAGACATCGATCTGCTGGCCCGTATATTCCTGGGCCGCCTGAACCTCCAGCATCTGGTTCGTTCTCTTTAACCCTCCCAACAGGGGGGACACCGGCTCCCGGATCTGGAAATCCATGGGACCGTTCTTGATCTGCAGGATCACATTTTCATGATAATCTCCGTCCTGGGAAATAAAGTTATCGTATCCCGCTCTGGCCCGGTCCGTCTTCTGATCCCGCCAGTCCTGTGTACAATCATACACAAAACAGCGCCAGATGATCAACCCGCCGTATGGTTTTACTATGTCCGCCAGCATGTTGGCGCCCTCCGCCTGAGTTCTTCCGTAGGTAAAGGGCCCCGGCCGGCCTTCCGAATCCGCCTTCACCAGGAAGCCTCCCAGATTGGGGATCCGTGCAAATACTTCTTTCATTTTCTGCTGCCACCACTTCTGCACTTCCGGATCCAGGGGATCGGCGCTGTCCGGTCCCCCCAGTTCAAGGGGCGCCGCGAAATTCAGGGACAGATAGAGCCGGATCCCATAGTCCGCAAATATTTCGGACATAGCGGCAAGCCCCTTAAAATACCGCTCTGTGATCAGCCATGTAGCCGCCTGCTTTACATTCACATTGTTGATCACCACGCCGTTGATCCCGATGCTGGAAACCAATCTGGCATAATCTCTGGTCCGTTCATCCACCAGTATCTCATTTCCTTCAAAAAAGAAGGAGTCCCCCGAATAGCCCCTCTCTATGCTTCCGTCCATATTATCCCAATGGTCGTACATACGCAGCGGGTTATCAGGATTTGATAACTGTCTGATCCCTTTCAGGGGCTGCTCCATGGCGATCAGGCGAAGCAGATGAAACACACCATACATAAGGCCCTTTTCATCCACCGCAGACAAGGTCAGCACACCCTCCTGTTCCACAAGGGAATAGCCTTCTCTCCTGATGCCGTGTGTCCCGGACTCCTTTTCGCCCTCCCCGGTGGAACTGTTTTTCAATACCAGGAACGCGGCATCCGCATCCGGTATGATGTCCACCGCAGCTCCCAGCATTCCGCGGATACCCTCTCTCAACTCCTCCAGTGCATGGGCGATCACTCTGTTCTCCGCAGAGAAGCCCACAAGAGCTGCCTTTGTCACATATGCACCGTTTCCGCAATCCTTCTTCTTCCCATAGTTCAGCCACAGCTGTGTCCACTCCGTTTTCCGCATATTTCCTCCTGTTTCGTTTCTTTACTTCTGCTTTGTTTCTGTTCCGCCTTTTTACTCTTATCACTTTAGCATTGAACCATCACGGTTTTCTCTTTATTCCTTGCTATCCGGTAAGCACTTCTTGCTAAATGGCTGTCCTGTTTTTTGGGAATCTGCCCCCGCCTTCCGGAGAATGTTTGCAAAATGCTTTCCCTGGGCCGTATGGCTCATACCACTGCAGGACAAAATCCAATGGCGCTGTGGCATGGTAAAAAAATCCTGTTCTGGCACTTTCTGTCATTCCACCTCTTCTGTATACTGCTATTAATCCATGGATATGATGAAAGGGGATCGCGGTGACGGAAAGGCAGAACCCATGTTCCGCACAAGGCGATCCGGAAGGTGTGATTATCATGAAAAAGAAAAAGAGCTATGGCATACTTATGGCAGGCGCGGTTCTGCTGATCGTCTCGATCCTGTCTGCGGTGTATACGTACCATAACAGCTATCAGGAGTCGATCGCCGTGGGCAATACCCTCTCGGAGGTCAAAAAGCAGATCTCCGCCGTTGAAGAAGGCACTTCCGCCGGCGATCTGGATGCGTTGAACGCGCAGAAAAGCGCCCTCACCGATGAAAAGCTTTCTCTGGAACGGCCTTATTCCTACGCCCTGATCCTGTTGTTCTTCGCCATTCTGCTGACCATAAAGGGAATCTATAATGCCGTGATCGGCGTCGATGATTCAGGGAAAGCCGACGTAAAACGTCTGGCACAGGCGGGCCTGCTGGCCGCGCTCTGCTATATAGGCTTTGCCTTCTTTAAGATCGACATTCCTGTGGGTCCCGAGAAGACAGCTTTTCACTTCGGCAATGTATTCTGCGTCCTGGCCGCATTGCTCCTGGGCGGCTATTGGGGCGGCCTGGCAGGGGCCGTGGGCATGACCATCGGGGATCTGACCACTTCCTATGTCACCAGCGCCCCCAAGACTTTTCTGTTAAAGCTGTGCATCGGCCTGATCACAGGCCTGGTGGCTCACAGGATCTTTAAGGTGAGCCGTGATCATTCCGGGAAATATGTCACCGGCGTTACGATCCTGGCCTGCGCCTGCGGTATGCTCTTCAATGTTGTGGCTGACCCGCTGGTCGGATATTTCTATAAGACGTATCTGCTGGGCGTGCCCCAGGATATCGCCTCCGCCCTCGCCAAGATGGCAACCGTTACTACCGCTGTCAACGCGGTGGTAGCCGTGATCGCGGCTTCGGTCTTCTATCTGGCGCTGCGCCCCGCGCTGAGAAAATCTGGTCTGTTCGTGGAAGTATCCCCGGCAAAGGATGGGAGATCCTGATCGGGCCGGATCCCGTTAAGACCGGGTTCTGTTGGGACGGATCCTGTTGGGACAGGAGCCTGTTGGGGCCGGATCCTGTTGGATCGGATCCTGTTGCGGC
>JAIEKC010000085.1:0-5438 GCA_029064505.1 Acetatifactor sp. | reverse complement strand
TTAAAAATATTCTTTTTATACTCCTTTCCTTTATTACCCGCAAGGTCTTTCTGGCATACATTGGTGTCCAATATCTTGGCATTACCGGTTTGTTTTCCAACATACTGTCCCTTTTATCCATGGCCGACCTGGGTTTCGGAACGGCAATGAATTTCAGTTTCTACAGACCCCTGGCGGAAAATGATACGGACAAACTGGCGGCGCTCGTCCGTTTTTACGGGAAAGTATACCTCGCCATCGCTTCCGCCATAACTCTTATCGGTCTGGCGCTGGCGCCCTTTATCGGGGAAATTGTAAATCTGGAAGAACCTGTGCCGCATTTAACGGTATATTATCTGCTTTTTCTGTGTGATACCGTCATGTCCTATTTATTTGTGTACAAATCCGCCGTCATATCCGCAGATCAAAAGCATTACATACTCGATACCTGCAGTATGATCATTCAAATGGCAAAACTCTGCCTGCAATGTGTGGAAATAATTGTTTTTCAAAGTTACTTTGCCTATATCATGATCGGCATTGTCGCAACTCTTGCATATAATCTGTGTGTTTCCCATAAAGCAGACAGATTATATCCGTTCATAAAAAAGAAATGTGCCTTAAATAAAGGCGAGCTTTGGTTCATCTTTGACAATCTGAAATCTGTTTTCCTTTATAAAATTTCAGGCTCCATGTTAAACGGAATTGATAATATTGTCATTTCAACTTTTTTGGGAACCATAGCGGTGGGAATTTACTCCAATTATCTCATGGTCACTGCTTCTCTCACCAGTTTCATCACCATTGTCTTCACTTCCATGACCGCCAGTATCGGAAATCTGATCCTCAAGGAAAGTCCCGAACGGCGTTTCAGCGTATTTCGGCTGACACAGCATGTTAGTTTCTGGATCAGCGGATTTGTGTCTGTCTGTACCTATCTTCTGATCTCTGACTTTATTTTTCTGTGCTTTGGTAAAGAGTATGTCCTGAACAGTGCCATGTCTGCCGCTGTTGCACTGAACCTGTACTTTTCCACATCCATGCAGCCCATATGGATATACCGGGAAGCCACAGGCCTATACAGGAAGACGAAATATATCATGCTGGTCGCATCCGGGATCAACCTGGTGTCCTCCGTATTTCTGGCAAAAACCTGCGGTGTTGCCGGAGTTATTTTTGCCACCGTGTTTTCCAAGTTTGCCACCTATTTTTGGTATGAACCCAAAATTCTCTATCAAAGTTATTTTCATAAAAAGGTCAGAACCTATTATTTTGACCATGCTGCAAATTTGGGACTTGTCATCGCATGCGGTCTTATCCTGACAAAGCTGTTTTCCGTTTTTGAACATATCACGGTCGCAAACTGGCTGCTGAAAGCTGTCATTGCCGGTGCGAGTATCAATATGATCTACCTTCTGATCAATATCAGAAACGGCTCTCTTGCTAAAATCATCAAAAAACTCAAAACAGCTTTTTGATCCTGATGCAGCCTTACCTGTTTTTCATTCTGCTGTCTTTCGCGCAGGATGGAGCTTCATGTGCAGGGCGGCTGAATGAGGTATTCCGGCAGCATTGTCGCCGGGAGACAACAAGGCCGGTGGGAATTCAGACACAAAGAGATTTCGAAAGCCTGCAAAATAGAAAAGGGGACAAAACCATGTTTTCCATTATCGTACCCATATATAATACCGAAAAATACCTGAAAAGATGTCTGGACAGCATCTTAAACCAGACCTGTCCGGAATTCGAGCTCATCCTTGTGGATGACGGTTCTACGGATGACAGTCCCGCCATCTGTAATTCATATGCGCAGAGAGACAGCCGCATCACTGTCATTCACAAGGAGAATAAAGGACTTGTCAGCGCCAGAAACACAGGCCTTCGGATGGCAAAAGGAGACTATATCTGTTATGTGGACTCTGACGACTACATAGACCTTACATTATTGGAGGTCATGCAAAAGTATATCATAAGTGCCAATGCACCCGACATTCTCATTTTTAATGCCATCCGCCAGTACCCTGACAGACAATTGCCGATACCCTGCCGCATCGAAACAGGATTTTACGATAAGGAACGATTGGAAAGGGAAATCTATCCCTATATGATCATCGATAAAACCCTGCCTTATTTGGGCGAAAGACTTTATCCCGTTGCCTGGAATAAAGTCTATAAGAGTGCTCTGCTGAAGGCGCATTACTGCAGGGATGAACGGATCACGCTGGCAGAGGACAATGCCTTTGTCTATGAATGTGTCTACTGTGCGGAGTCCGCTTATTTCTGCCGGGAATCACTCTACTATTATAACCGCTGTGAGGAAGACAGTATGAGTCTCCGGTACAACGAAGACTTTCTGGAACAGCTTTCACTGGTCTGCCAATACATGAAGCAGCATCTGGGCTGCAGGTCTGCGATTCTGGCCGAACAGCTTAACGGTTTTACGGCCAATACTTTAATGAATGCCGTACTGTCGGAAATGGAGCATTATCCGCAGAAAAAGGAGGCTGTTCAACACATCCGCCGGAAAATTTCAGGCAGCATCCTGTTAAAGGAATGCCGCCTGAAATCCCTGCCCCTGAAACCGAAAATCTTTCTTTTTATGCTTAAAATGCGCTGTTACCGCCTGGTCTGGCATCTCGCAAAGCTCAACGCTGCCTGATCCGCCGTCCCCCACTCCGGTCCTGCCCCACCCGCTGCAGCAAACGGCTGCGGTCACCCGCACTGCGCAGGATATCTTTCATCCTGCCCCTGTGGAACTTTCGGTTATTGTGGAGAAACACGGCAAAGGTAACCACCCACAATGCCGGCCACAGGACAACATAGGGAGATGCCTTTGGGTGATTCATCTTCATCTGATAGTGAAACTCTTTAAAATACGCCCCCAGGCTGTTCTTTTGGACAATAACCATGCGATCCTTATCCGCCCCGCCAAACTCCTCCGCCGCAAACACATCGCGGAGGAAGTCCTCCGCCAATTCCCTGTCACTTCGGTTTCCCATAGGCAGATCCCTTCTAAGTCCCAGAAAATCTTTACACACAATTGTGACTGCCTCCGCAAATTCGCGTACATGGCATTCTTCCGCCAATCTCATAAATTCAGGAACCACTTTCTGCGCGGAATCCCTGTTCCAGAATACCACCCAGTCACAGAGCAGTTTCAACCCGAACCCCGCGCGGAGAAAATGCTGCAGCATATGAAACAACAGCTGCAGCGCCTGGTGTGATTCCGAGGGAAGCGGCAGACTTATTCCCATACATTCTCTGTCTTCCTTCTGTGTAAAATAAAGAGGGATCACCCGTCTCATACCCAGATCGATATCTTCATCCGAAAAGGGCTCCGCCAGCATTGTGTGGAGTTCCACATCTATTCCGTCCGGAGAACGGCATACCAGATGATGATTTGCATGTTGCTCCTTTTTCGCCATGAACCGCTTTTGTGCCAGAAGCTCTCTGACCTCCTCCAGCCGATCCCCCGGAATCAGCAGGTCCACATCACCGGATTTCCTCATTTCGGGGACAGGGTATAACTCTGCGACACCGCATCCCTTCAACACTAAAACAGGGATCCCGGCCTCCGTTAACAGTTCAACCAGATAACGCGTCAGAAAGAGAAGCCTGTAGCTCTGTTTCGCAGCAACGCGGGAAATATTCCCAATCTTTTTTATATCTGTGGGATCCAGGGGATCTTCTTCCCACTTTTCACACAGCTCCCCATACAGGAGTGAGAGCACCTTATGGCGCTCCGCTGTTTGGATCACCTTTCCCATATCGGCCTTCCGGGACAATTCGGCCAGCTTTCGGAAATGTTTTCCTGTCAGTGCCTGACCTAAAAGTCCGCATAGAAGCAACTGTTCTTTACTCAGCCCTGTGCTCATTATGTCTCCTTTTTATTGCGGGAATCCGTCATTCGGCCGTCTATGCGCAGCTTCCGCAAAATGACGATTCCCATGACCAGAAGTGTATATGCCCTGATATGGATCAGCCACGAACCCGTCCGTATCATAAGCCGCCATGAAAAAGCCGATAGTTCTCCCAAATATTTTCCTCCTGCCAGCGCATCCATGGCTTCTCTGACAAGGGGTTCCTCACCATACCGCCTGATCGCATCGATTCCCCTTCGTATACCATGCTTTCCAAACGTCAGCTCCTGCTTCACAATAAAGAAACTGCCGAAAAACAGATGCAGAAAGATCCAATCACCATAGTCCCCCTCTATGCCGCGCTGTCTCAAAAAATCCTTAAAGTCCGACGCTATCGCCAGCCACACAGGCATTAAATTTTCTTTATATCGAAACGTCACAGATTCTTCATTCACGCGATAGAGATAGATACTGTCCCCGATAAATGCATATTTCGGTTCATAGACATAACAGGACATATTATGGGCCTTATCCTGTGTAAAGGGATAATCACGGCATCTGAGATCATATTCATCCAGAAATTCTTTCTTATAAAGCTGACCCCAGTTATGCGCCAGATGACCATACATGTAAAATCCCCTGAAACGGAAATCCACCGTTTTCGTATAGTCTCCGCCATGAAGATGATGATCGTTCACCTGTCTGGTTTCATGATCATTAAATCTGCGATAACAGCCCACCGTAATGTCCGCCTGCTCCTTCTCCGCCTGTTCCACCAGCAGGCGGATCGCAGAGCTTCCGTCCAGGCAATCGTCCGAATCAATAAAAAATATGTATTTCCCGTGAGCCGCATACATACCGGTGTTGCGGGACAGACCCAATCCCATATTCTTCTGGTGGATGACACGGACATTCCCATAAGCTTCGGCATACCCGTCGCAAAGCGCAGGACAGTTGTCCGGTGACCCGTCATCGATCAACAGTATCTCCAAGGAAGGATAATCCTGTCTCAGGATGCTCTGCACACAGTCATCCAGATACTTTTCCGTCTTATATACCGGCACAACAATGCTGACCATTATATTCTTTTGTTCCATTATAGTCCACCTTTCCCGTCATAGATCCGATCTTAAGAATATGATCTTATTAGCATTTTACGGGCAATAACCCTGAAAATCAATATGGAAAATCCTTTTCATCTTGACAGTCTCTTTCCCGCCCGGGTATGATAAGGATAACCTTTATCAAAACATGGAGAAAGCACTATGCAGTCATCAGATACCATCCTTGTGTTTGCGGAACCACAGTTATATTTCTTCCCCCATTACAGCAATATTGTCTTTGCGCCCTATAACATCCCCCAGACCGGGATCCGCTATATACTCTATAAAATAATGGAACTGCTCCGTCTCCCCTGCCGCAGTATTTTCTGGGGCAGCTGGAAGACCCATATCAAGACGGCAAAGCGGGTGATCATTTTCGACTATGGTTATCTGCCTCGCATGGAACGTTACATTCGCCGCATAAACCCTGCCTGTCAGGCCTATCTCTTCTTCTGGAACCGTGTCAATCCCTATAACAGCAGACATTTAGCCTTAT
>JAIEKC010000084.1:0-5436 GCA_029064505.1 Acetatifactor sp. | reverse complement strand
ATGCAATAAAAAGAGAAAAAAAGCCGCAAAGCCTTGATTTTACTGGCTCCGCGGCTCACCTCCGACTATTCGAACTCAATCGTCCCCGGCGGCTTACTGGTAACATCATAAAGCACCCGGTTCACATGTCCGACCTCATTGATGATCCGGCTGGTCACCTTTTGCAGCACCTCCCAGGGAAGCTGTGCACTCTCCGCCGTCATAAAGTCAACCGTATTCACTGCCCTCAGTGCGATCGCATAGTCATAAGTTCTCTCATCCCCCATGACTCCCACCGACCGCATATTGGTCAATGCAGCAAAATACTGGTTAATATTTCTGTCCAGCCCGGCATTCGCAATCTCCTCCCGGTAAATGGCATCCGCATCCTGTACGATCTTCACCTTCTCTGCGGTGACTTCTCCGATAATACGGATCCCCAGGCCGGGGCCGGGGAAAGGCTGCCTGTACACAAGATGCTCAGGAATGCCCAGTTCCAATCCCACTTTTCTCACTTCATCTTTAAAAAGGCTGCGGAGCGGTTCAATGATCTCCCTGAAATCCACACAGTCAGGCAGACCGCCCACATTATGATGGGATTTAATCACGGCGGATTCTCCGCCCAGACCGCTCTCCACCACATCGGGATAGATCGTTCCCTGTACCAGGAAGTCAACCGCGCCAATCTTCTTAGCCTCTTCTTCAAAAACACGGATAAATTCTTCCCCTATTATCTTGCGCTTTGCCTCCGGTTCCTCCACACCCGTTAATTTTCCGTAGAAACGCTCCTGTGCATTGACACGGATAAAATTCAGGTCATAATTCCCTTCCGGACCGAATACCGCTTCTACTTCGTCCCCCTCATTCTTGCGCAGCAGGCCATGGTCTACGAAAACACAGGTCAGCTGACTGCCGATTGCCCTGGACAACAACACTGCCGCCACGGAGGAATCCACCCCGCCGGACAGCGCACAGAGCACCTTTCCGTCTCCGACCTTTTCTCTGATTGTCCTGATATTCTCCTCCACAAAGGCGTCCATTCTCCAATCGCCGCTACAGCCGCAGATATTTCTCACGAAATTATAGAGCATCTTGGAGCCCTCTGTCGTATGCAGCACTTCAGGATGGAACTGGATCAGATACAAATTCTGTTCCTTACACTCGGCTGCGGCCACAGGGCAGCTTGCTGTAGTGGCAACTGTACGGAATCCCGGCGCCATCTCCGCAATATAATCAAAGTGACTCATCCAGCAGATCGTATGGGGAGCGACATTTGCGAACAACGCCGACGAGGTATCCACATCAACCTCCGTCTTGCCATACTCCCGTACCGCGGCTCTTTCGACTTTTCCACCCAACACAAACGACATCACCTGTGCGCCATAACACAGTCCCAACACAGGAATACCCATATGGAACAGCTCAGGGGAGCAGGTAGCCGCTCCTTCCTCATAGCAGCTGCTGGGTCCTCCCGTAAGGATGATCCCTTTGGGATTCATAGCTTTTATCTTCGCCAGATCGGTCTTATAGGAATAAATTTCACAATACACATTACATTCCCTGACACGTCTCGCAACCAGCTGGTTGTACTGTCCGCCGAAATCAATGACCACTACCAGTTCCTTATCCATCTCGTCCTCCTCTGTAATTGCATTATTTCCCGGAATCTCTGAACCTCTTTTTACGGGACTTCTCAAAAACCGGCTTTACCGATTCCCTCATTTTTCTGCTGCATGATCTGACAGAAACCTGATTTTTCCCGTAAAGATTCCGAAAGATTCTTCTGCACCATATTTTTGCAGTCAGCATACCAATCAGACACCTGTTGTGTATTCTGAACGGCTGCTGCGGAATCCACATATCTCACCATCTGCAGCACCTTGGAATAACTATTATCCATACCGGAAGGAAATCCGTGTCTGCCGGTATGACATATACAGCAAAATTCCAATTGAAGAACTATTGCTTTCAGAGAGATGTTCAATTGCTTTTAAGTATATAACAGCGCTACCCTTAAGTCAAAACCTTTTTCCCTTTGAATTTCCCTGTTCTTGAAATTTGCACCCTGAACCCTGTATAAAATCTGTATTTTTCATAAAAGGGACAATCAACCGGCAATTACCCATTCGTTTCGTACCTCAAACTTTTCCACCTGTGCGGTTGCAACCCACTCCCAAATGAGCAAAACACAGGCCCGCAGGCAGACTCAGGCCCGCGTAAGCGCAGGTTTTGTGAAAGAGGGAGTCAGGTTGGGTGCCCTTCGGAGCGTCCAACCTCACGGGTGGAAACTTTTCCCATATCCGGTATGCAGCCTCAACAACATTTCCATACGATCAGCAACAGCCGATACCTTTCATTACTGCTCCGCCCTGAAAATATTCACTATTCCCTGTTCTTCCGTCGTCTCCTGTCCCCCCACTGTTTCCTGTTTCTCCACAAAATCCGACAGCGGCCTGAAAGTATACCCCATTTCCTCCCATTTGGTCAGGATCTCATCCATGATCTCCCCGTTGGTCTGGGAAGTGCTGTGCAACAGAACGATCGCTCCCGGATGCACTCTGGCGGTCAGTTTATCGATCGCCTCCTGGTGACTGGGCTGATTACTCTGATCCCAGTCCACATAGGCAAGGCTCCAGAAAAATGTAGTATACCCCAGATCTTTTGCCATCTGCAGATTGACGGTACTGTATTTCCCCTGAGGCGGCCTGTAGTACATGGCAAGCTCACTTCCCGTAGTCTCCTGAAACAGCGCCGCCACATCATTCATCTCCTTTTGAAAAGATGCCGTATCCGATATTTTGGACATATCGGGATGATGATATGTATGATTTCCCACAGTGTGACCTTCGGCTACCATGCGCTGCACAATTTCCGGTGCGGACTCCAGGAAGTGACCCACCACAAAGAAAGTAGCCGGTGCATTATGTTTTTTCAAAGCATCCAGGATAGGCTCCGTGTTTCCGTTCTCATAACCACAGTCAAAGGTCAGATAAAGCACTTTTTCATCGCCTTCCGCCATGTAATAGGCATTGTACTGCTTCATCTCGGCAACAGAAGCATTTCCCGCAGGCTTCTCTCCCTCTTTGCCAAAACCCAGTCCCCAGTTCTCCGTCTCCTGCCGCACCACTCCGGAGCTTAACGCCGTTCCTGCCGCCTCTCTGGCGCCTTCCAGTGTGACCGCCACCTCCCTGCCCAGGAAGAACATGGCACACAGGAACATCACTGCAGATACTGTCTTTTCCCAGTTAACCTTCCTTACCAGGGATGCCTTCCTCAAAGTACCTTTAAATAAGTCCTTCACATAAATAGTTCTCATAGAAAATCACTTCCAAACCATTCTCCTTTTCCCTACAATATATGAATCGCCGATTTTAATCATACCTTGTCCTGGAGTCTTTCAGAGCAGAACCGCTCTGTCGGGATCCCGTCCTGCCCGTCTACACCAAAACAGCCGGCCGGTTCCCCATATCATGAAAACCGGCCGGCCTTTACAAAGCGCAGCCTATATCTGCCTGTTGACACTGAATCGTCCATACAGAACCCCAGGATCGTTACTCGGCATACTGGGCAAACGCCTCCTGCATTCTGACCGTAACCTTCTTTGCCTCCTCCTGGGAAATTTCTCCCTCCGCGACCTTATCCCAGAAATCAGCCATATAAGCCATAAACTGCTGATAAGCGTCCGAGCGGTACAAACGTTCCCAGTTGGGCTTTAACGTATTGATGTACTTATCATACTCCGCCACATAAGCTGCCAGAAGCTGTTCGAATTCACCTTCCAGCTTTGCGGCGATCCTGGCCTCTTTTTCAATCCTGTTCAGATACGCCGTAAAAGATTCCGCCTCTCTGCCTTCCGCCTGTCCCAGCAGCTTATAATGCTCATAAAGCTTTTCCAGATCATATCCATACGCCTGTTTTAAGTCTGCGTAACGGTCCGCATAAGTGACCGCATCAAACTCTCCGCACCCGTCTCTTCCCTCCTGTACACCGGAAGTCAGATAATGTTCCACATAAGCCTCCCAGTCATCCCCGAAAGTCTCATCCAGATCGGGATAACGCTGACGATAGAGCTGCACATTAAATATCTCACTGCAGTTCCTGCCTTCCTTGATCCCGTAAGTCACATAATGTTCGTAAAGAGCCTCTTCATCCGTACCGCATATCTCAACTATGTCAGGATACTGCTCCGCATAAAATTCCGCGTCAAAGTACGCGCTCATGTCTGCCGCCGAAACACTGAGGGTATTTGCCGCCAGCATAAATACGGCAATCCCACATACCAGTGATCTGTATATCTTCTTTCTCATAATCTACTCCTCTCTCAACAAAACCCGTGCCCCCGATACTCAAACACTACTATGCCGGCATGGAAAAGTCAAGAGAGTTAAGAAAAATATAAGGAATACAGAGACAAAACTTCTCTCCTTCAGCCCAGAATACCTTTGATAGTGGAAGAAAGTTTCTCCATATCAACGGGCTTCAGCAGATAGCCCTGAGGTTTCAGAGCCAGCACTTCCCTGATCTTACTTTTCTCAGTGACTCCGGTCAGGAAGACCACCGGCAGATCCTTTGTCTTCTCATTGGCACGAATCTTCTCCAGTACGGCGGCACCGTTTTCCGTGGGCATTTCATAGTCCAACAGCACCAGATCCGTTTCTTTTTTCTCCAGAAATTTTAACGCAACATTACCGTTGATCGCTGTAGCCAGTTCATACCGCCCTGACAGATAACTCTTCAGCAGTCTCAGCACCCTGCTGTCATCATCCACGATGAGAATATGATTCTTACGGTTTTCTCCCTTCGTATTTTCCCTTGCATTCACCTTTGCTTCTTCCACCTGGGAAAGCATATCCTTCGCACTCCGGAGCGTCTCCTCCTCAGATACGCTGTTCGGATTGTTACGCCTCCTTCTCGCATTCAGCAGATTGGTTATGGCTGTCGCAATGTTCTGGGTGGATATGGGCTTCTGAAGCACCAGAGGCTCAAGCAGCGGAGCGATCTTCGTAAATTCATCACAGTCCTCGGAATCTCCTATGATGACAAGGGGAACGTCGCGGTCTGATATCTGCCTCTCTATATTGACAAAGCGTTTCAGATCATCCGGCCGTTCTTTGTAAAGACAATACACAAATACATCCGGCTGCACATACTTCATATGGCTCATGATATCATCATAGCGGTCCGAAGTACTTATACACTCAAAGTTTAAATCCATGTACGTAAAGAACTCGTTGATAATGGTCTTGTTATTTCCGGTGAGCAAGACTTTATACTTCATATATTTCCCTCCATTGTCCCAAAAATTCGCATTTTTGTAAAATATTATAAATTTTTATGTACTGCACTATTCTTTGAACAATTTAGCCCAACAGTTTTTTCCATTGTGCCACTACCGTTTCACAGGTTTCCACATCCAGCTCTTCCACCGCGGTTTTCATCATGGCGAAACACTGCTCC
>JAIEKC010000083.1:0-3146 GCA_029064505.1 Acetatifactor sp. | reverse complement strand
ATTCCACTGTCACACGGATGCGCATGCCCTCCCCGGCCTTTTCCGCCGCACTTCTTTCCGCACCTCCCATGCTCTCTGCGGTTTCCCCGGCCTTTCCTACCTCACTTCTTTCCGTGCTCTTCCTGACGCTTCCCTCCACACTCCTCACGGCATTTTCCTCCAGGCTTTCAGCAATACAGGCGCTGCCCGCAAAAAGTACCTGCCCAGAGCAGGCTCCATCCGCCTGCCATTCTCCCATAAAGGAAGTCTTCACACGGGCAAACAGAGAAAAATCATACCCCTTCCCCTCTTCAACGAAAATCCCGGTATGATACCCCGTGTTGATAACGGTGCCGCCCGGGCGCGCTTCCAGATGCAGATAATGGGGATTCACGGCATTCACCGGCTGCTCCGTCCGGACCTCCCAGTTCATGTCGCCGCGCTTTTCCCATGCAGTCAGGGAATGATAATCCTTCCGGTCCAGATCGCAATACTCAAAAGAGCGGTTCTGCACCATTTCCGCATACAGTCCGCCGTCCGCGGCATGATTGATATCCTCAAAGAATAATCCGAATAAGATACCCAGTTCCTTGTATGTTTTATTCTGGAACACTTTGATCTGCTTCATTTCCGATCTCCTCTTAATCAAACCGTTGTTTATGATATCTTGAAACTGTTCAAAATCAGTACACCATTGCATTAATTCTCGAGTAATCAGTACTCGCTGTTCAAGCCACCGCCGCGTTGGTGTCAGTCAACATTTCCTTTAGTAAATTGACACCGCATCGCCTCCACCGCCTTGCGCTGGCGCAAACATCAAGCACTGATTACTTCAAGATTAATGCAGCAACGTACCAGGCAGATTTTCAGGGCAATCTATTCCTGACAATGGAATTCTTGCGATCCTGTGGCAATATCCGGTGAAACACGGACACTCTATTCTTTCCCGCATGAAGCCCTTCCACCGGTCCCGGCAGAGGTCTTTCCTCTCTTGCCCGTCCCCTGATATCCACATCCAAACGGAGCGCCTTCCCCTCCGGACTTTCAAATCGCTGCTCCACGATCCTCACCATTCCCAGTTTCTGTGTGGTAATGATCTCTGTCTGCATTTCCGGTATGCCCCAGAAATCCTGCGGCAGTGTTATCTCCAGGTAAACCTCCTCGCCCTCTTCCGTGATCCTCACTTCCGGATCCATATGGCTTTCACAGCAATCCTCTTCCCTGTCAAAATGATCCGCCCCGTTCAGGTACACATTTCCGTGGATATACGCTGGCTGTCTCACCTTCATAAACTGCTCCACATCTCCGTTTCCGAGAGCCCGGAATCTTTCTATATACTCATTCAGTGACACCGGCGCGCCGTTATACTGTGCAGTCCCGTATGTCCGGTTTTCTTCCTTACCTCCCACAAAGATATTCTGATACCACCTGTCGTCAGATCCCTGTTATTCCTGTCATAAACATTGCTGCTGACCCTGGTTCCCTGAGCCTGCCAGTCCAGCCATGTCCCCAGAGAGCAATCATGGATATAATTGTGATGTATCTGCACATCGATCGCCGCATGCAGCTTGATCCCGGCTATTTCATGACCGTAAAACTCATGCTTCACCGCTATATTATAAATTTCATTTCCATAGATCTCACTGAAGACACAGCCCAGATGACCCACAATCCCGTTCTGCCCGCAGTCATAGATCACATTATTGCGGATCACATGGGAACCTGTGCGTTCTCGGCTCCAGCCCATGCTCCGCGCCTTAAAAACAGCCTCCATCTGGTACTGGTAGCCCGGTTTCCTGTGATATTTCGTAAAATCATTGTCTCCTGTGGATGCCTCTTTGCCGATGCTGATGCCGCTGCATTTGGAATCATGGATCCTGTTATACTCTATGACCCAGCCTTTGCTCCAGTTCGCTCCGAGCAGTCCCTCCTGCATCGCTGTGGGCGGCGCCCAGGAGGTGGCGGCATGCATCATTTCAAATCCCCGCACCGTAATATAATTCAACCCTGTCTTTTCCGGGAAAAAACAGCATTTCCGCACATTGATCTCCACCTCTTCCCGATTGGGATCCGCCCCCTGAAAATTCGCATAGATGGTGGTACTCTGCCGGTCCGTCTCGCAGTACCATTGATACAGAGTGTTTTCCGGATTCAGGATCTGTTCCCTGCGGCCTCCCCAGGTTCCGACGAGACAGTGATCTCTCTTTACCGGATGAATCACCTCGTCTAAAGATGCCGCCTCATAAAAGGAAATTCCGTTCAAATAAATCTCACCCACATGCACCTCATGGTCGGAAGGCCCTACGATCCAGTCCCCTTTCACCGGATGTTCATAGGGATTAAAACCGGAAAAGAAATCATTGTCAATGCACACCTTCCATACATCCCCAGTGACAGGACTCCATCCCGTGATCCTCTCCGACCCCTTTATTACCGCATGTTCTCCGTCCGCGGCTTCATAGGTTATCCTGCAATCATCGCTTAAGCCGCCATTCCGGGGCTTTACCCATTCCCGATACACCCCCTCATGTACAAGAATACGGTCTCCTGCCACAGCCACATCCGCCGCCCTCTGTATGGTGGCAAAGGGAGCCTTCTTCGTTCCCGCATTTGCATCCGAACCTTTCTTCGAGACATGATATACCGTGTTACTCATTTCCTGTGTTCTCCTTCCGACTGATCTTCCGCCTGTCCGATTACTTCGCCGAGATAAAAATTGCTCATACTTTCCGGAAACGGTAACTGTGCCCTGCTCCACGCACATCGGTACACATGGATCCAGGATGACACAGTGTCCTTCCGTATCACCATTTTATCATGCCGTGTCCGCCGGGCAAACAATTATTTTTATTTTCTCCGACAGAAAAAGCCGCCGCATTCCAAAATGCGGCGGACTTCATCATAAACCTCTGCAATCTGCTGTTTATACTGCTTAACAGTTAAAATTTCCGAGTAACCTGACTACATAACGCCAGCCATATACGTTTAACCAATGCAGCATGGTAAATTCTGGCGTTATGTAGTTTAATTTGCGTTTTTAGCATCCAGGAATGCTTGAATCTGTGTGATCAGCTCCGCACGGATTTCCTCAAGACCTACATCCGCAGCGTCCTTATGCCACTGGTTGATCTTTTCCACAGCCTCATCCGCATCATACAGGGATATTG
>JAIEKC010000082.1:0-9438 GCA_029064505.1 Acetatifactor sp. | reverse complement strand
ATTGACTATGTGCAGCAATAAACTTATATCGCAGTTTGATTTATGCCTTCATCTGTTGAAATATTCCTATCTGCATAGTAGAATGATCTCACAGATAACACAGATCACCTGAAGCAGATCGGCGAACGGTAATCTTGCTGGAAATTTCAGAACCTGGAGGATAAAACATTTATGAAGACAATAGTATATGAAGGAATACCGGACTTCGCAAAAGAAATCCGGCGAAAGGTATTTGTGGAAGAACAGGGATTTCAGGATGAATTTGACGAAATCGATAATGCCGCCGCACATATTGTAATGTTTGACGAAAACGACCTGCCTGTGGCAACCTGCCGCGTTTTTCCGGATGAGACCACGGATTCCTATATTCTCGGGAGGCTCGCAGTAATAAAAGAATACAGGGGCAAAAATACAGGCTCCGCCGTGATAAAGGAAGCGGAACAATATGTGCGGAAGAAAAACGGAAAAAGCATTTCCTTACACGCTCAGTGCAGAGCTGCTGATTTTTACAGAAAATCGGGGTTTACTGAATTTGGAGACATAGAAGAAGAACAGGGCTGCCCCCACATCTGGATGTGCAAGCACCTGTAAATATTTGCCATAAAATTCTTGCGCCGCTTAACGCAAAATAATATATACTACTTAACAGTTAAAATTTCCGAGTAACCTGACTACATAACGCCAGCCATATACGTTTAACCAATGCAGCATGGTAAATTCTGTCGTTATGTAGTATAATAATATGTGCAAAGCTTTTAAAAACGGCTCTAAACAGTTACAATCCAATACAGATCACAGGCATTTCAAATACAGGAGAAAAAGGAGCACACTATCATATGAAGCAATTTTTCAGACCGGCAGCACTCTGCCTTGCGGCAATTCTGTTTCTGTTCCACATCACTGTAACGGAGGCGGCGGGCAGTTCAGATGACACTTACCCTCCGAAATCCGTAGATATCATGTTTTTCCACGACACCCATTCCCATCTGGACAGCTTTTCCACCATAATGGAGGATGAGGCGGTATCTGTGGGTGGTTTTGCACGGATCAAGACGCTGATCAATGAGCAAACAAATCACAAACCCGATACCCTGATCCTGGATGCCGGGGATTTTTCCATGGGAACGCTGGTGCAGGCTATTTTCAGCAGCGAGTCTGCGGAACTGCGTATGCTGGGTTCCCTGGGATGTGAAGCTACCACTCTGGGCAACCATGAATTCGACTATCGTTCCAGGGGCCTTGCGGGCGCTATGGATGCCGCCATTGACTCCGGTGAACCGGTTCCCGCCATGGTACTCTGTAACATGGACTGGGAGACCATGGAAGCGGAAGGACTGACAGAGGATCAGAAGCTGTTGAAGGATGCCTTCGATCATTACGGCGCGAAAGATTACATTGTGGTGGACAAGGGCGGCGTAAAGATCGCCATTCTGGGTGTCTTCGGCCAGGACGCTCTCGCCTGTGCCCCCACCTGCGTGCTGAAATTCAAGGATATATCCGAAGCTGCGGCGGAAACGGTAAAAGAGATACAGGAGAAGGAAAATGTGGACATGATCGTCTGCCTTTCCCACAGCGGCACAAACGAGGATGAGAGCAGATCCGAAGACGAAATATTGGCCAAAAGCGTTCCCGAGATCGACCTTATCATCAGCGGACATACCCATTCCCTGTTGTCGGAGCCTATCCGGCATGGCGATACTTATATCGTCTCCGCCGGTGAATACGGTAAATATTTAGGCTCTCTCACTATGCGCCAGAGAGAAAACGGCAGATGGGTCATGGATGTGGAAAGGGATTACAGACTGACTCCCATTACAGACGATATCATTCCCGACTCCGCCACACAGGACAAGATCGACTCCCTGATGAAGCTTGTGGACTCGGTGTACCTCTCACAATTTGGCTACACGGGCGATCAGGTGCTGGCACAAAATCAGGCAGGTTTCTGTCCACAGGAGGATCTGGGCAGCACCCACACCGACCAGAATCTGGGAAACTTTATGTCAGATTCCTATGTCTACGCCGTGGAAAACGCCGCAGATTATGACGGACATCCGGTAGATGTGGCTATCGTGCCTTACGGCTGTGTCCGTGACAGCTATCCTGACGGTGATGTCACTGTGACAGATGTATTTAATTCTTTCTCACTGGGCATCGGTCCTGACGAGATTCCCGGATATCCGGTGATCAGTGTCTATCTGACGGGAAAAGAGTTAAAGACTGTGGCGGAAATCGACGCATCCATATCAGATCTTATGATCTATGCCAGGCTCTATACCGCCGGTCTGGAATTTTCCTACAATCCTAACCGGCTGATCCTGAACAAGGTGACGGACTGCTATCTGCGGGATCACGATGGAAATCGTGTGGAAATTGAAGATGACAGGCTTTACCGCGTGGTGGGCGATCTCTACAGCGGCCAGATGCTGGGAGCCGTAACCAGCGTCTCCTACGGATTATTATCCGTGACGCCCAAATTTGCCGACGGAACTCCTATCAAAAATATAGAAGATGCTATTGTCATGGAAAACGGCCGGGAAATGAAAGCCTGGACTGTCTTCGCCGAATATATGGAATCCTTTGAAGATGCCGACGGTGACGGTATCCCCAATGTACCGCAGATCTATGCCGCAGCCCAGGGCAGAAAAGTTGTGGAAGACAGCATTGCTCTAAAAGATCTGATCAAGCAGCCCAACAAATATGCTTTTATGATCGTGGCGGTTATATTGATCATACTGGCAATCATAATTCTGCTGGCGGCTCTCATTTGTAAAATGATCCGCAGACTTCTGCGTAACGGGAAAAGTCGGTCAAAGGCATGACCGTTTCCGGTATTCCTGAGATAATGAATGACTTATAACAACAAAAAGGGCTGTAGGAAAATGCAATCTGTCCGCAATATATTGTTATTCGCACAAATGATTTAAACAATATATTGAGAATATCGCATTATTTCCGACAGTCCTTTCTTATCTTTGCTAATGCAGATAATGAGCCAACATGTTCATCAGTACCTCCACATCAATAGGCTTGGAGGTATGATCGTTCATACCGCATTCCTTACATCTCTGTACATCCTCAGAAAAGGCATCCGCCGTCATGGCGATGATCGGCAGCCTTGCATCGGGGCGGGCAAGGGATCTTATTTTCCTGGTTGCCTCATATCCCGACATGACAGGCATCCTGACATCCATCAGTATGACCTGATAATAGCCCTGCTCTGATCTTTCAAACATTTCCACGCAGATCTGACCGTTCTCCGCCCACTCAATCTCCATTCCCCGGCTGGAAAGCAACTCTTTGGCAATCTCATAATTGAGATCATTGTCTTCGGCCAGCAAAACCCTGATACCGGTGAAGTCCTCTCTGGGAGCTTCCTGCGTTTCCTGTATCGCCTGCTCCGGATTCATATGGTGCAGCAGCCCATAATACAATGTAGACTTAAACAGAGGTTTCTGAAGAAATCCGTCAATACCGGCATTGTGTGCCTCCTCATTCACATCGCTCCAGTCATATGCCGAGACAAGGAGCAGGGGCCCTTCCTCTCCGAATTTTTCGCGGATCCTCCCGGCAGTCTCCAGACCGTCCCTGTCATCCACTCCCCAGTCAAAGATCACAGTCTGATAAGCCTCCTGCTGCCTGTGATGTTTCTCCAACATATCCATAGCAGCACTTTCATCCGGCGCCCAGTCGCAATTTACCGAAAGCTCTTTCAGCCGGGCCGCCGTTTCCCGGCATATCAGCTCCTTACCGCCCACCAGAAGGATATTTTGGCCGGGAAGCTTCATATCCGCTTCTTTCCCTGCCGCTTTCTCCATATCAAGTATTACATGGAATTCCGTTCCTTTGTTGACTTCACTCTCTAATTCGATGGTTCCGCCCATGGCATCAACAATATACTTACTGATCGCCATGCCAAGTCCTGAACCCTCTGTCTTGTTTACCCTGGCATTGTCCTCCCTGGAAAAGGATTCGAATATCTTCTTCTGAAATTCAGGAGGCATTCCGATGCCGCTGTCCTTTACACAAAAGTGTGCCCGCACATACCCCTCTCCTTTTGAAGATTCCTCCTGTTTTAAGGAAAAAAGTATCTCGCCGCCCTCCGGTGTGAACTTATAGGCATTGGACAGAAAATTGATCAACACCTGATTCAGCCTGACACCGTCACAGCAGACTCCCTCCGACAAAATATCAGAGACAATAATTTCAAATTTCTGATTTTTTGCCTTAACCTGAGGCAGAATGATACTTACAATGCTCTCCATTGTCTCCCGGAGCGAAATAATTTCCTGATTCAGCGTCATTTTACCGCTCTCAATCTTCGACATATCCAGAATGTTATTGATCAGCCCCAGAAGATGACGGCTTGACAGCGTGATCTTTCTCAGGCAGTTCATCAATTGATTTCTGTCATCCGGATGTGCCGTGGCAATGGCTGTCATTCCGATGATGGCGTTCATGGGAGTCCTGATATCATGACTCATATTTGACAGGAACTCGCTCTTTGCCTTGTTGGCTTTAACAGCCTCATTGCGCGCCGCCATCGTCTCGGCGAGCTGTGCTTTGGACATCCTGTAATATATTGCAAAAACAATGATGAATATCAGAAACATTGCCAATAATGCCATCATGAAAGCATATAGTCTGTGACTATCCAGCTTCTGCATAATATGATCCAGATCATCAAATGACATTACTGTCACCAGATACCACTCGGAATAAGCGAGAGGTGTTACATACACGCAATTTGTTCCTCTGTGGGTAGTTATGATATCTGCAAAAAGCGTTCGGTCAGAGATAGCTTCCCTGATCTTTTTCTCGTAGAATTCCGCATCCCTTTCATTGGTGCTCTTCACCGTGGCATAAATGCGTTCATAAAAATTACTTTCCTCTGCGATACTGCTCTTAATAACGAAATCTCCGTTCCGTCTGATAATATGGGAGTATGACTCCTCATTCCCATCATCCAGAGCAAGCGTGGTATAAATATATTCCAGATCAATTCCGCCCACCAGAGCTACGCTTTTACCTCCACCGCTCATATCATATCCACATGGAACTCCCAACAACACAAGTTCCATTTCCTGTCCCGGGATATCTGCCACTGCTATCTTCTTATCACCCTTTATGAGATCATCCAGAAACGGTTCCGTGTCAGGTATGGATACCGGATCGCCGAGGATCAGTTCAAAGCTGCCGTCCTGCGCCAGAAGTGCCAAAAATTTGAATTCTCTTGCAATAGCGCTTATCCGCATGCTTTCCACCAGCTCTTCCCCCTGGAGCTTTCCGTCAGGCGGCATGGTCTTAATAATACTTTCCACCTGAGCCAGTTTGATATCTATGGTGGTCTGGAAATGACTTGATATCTGCGCGCTCATTCTTTCCAAATACAGATCACTGATCTCTGCGGTGGTATCCCTGCTTTTTTCCGCCATCTGGTTCATCAGAAAGAAAAATATACATGCACATAGTACAAACATCAGGACAAAGCTTCCTGTCATAACTCGAGAAGTCTTGTTTTTCATTACTTCATTACCTCTTTTTTATATTACAGTACTTCTTTTACTTAATACCGATTGGATCAATTCATGCAGCTCCTGCATATCTATGGGTTTTGGAAAATGGGCATTCATTCCCGCATCCATGGACTTCTGGTAATCCTCCGCGAACGCGTTGGCGGACAGAGCAATAATGGGAATCTGTGCCAACCGCCTGTCAGCAAGTCCCCGTATCTTCTTTGCCGCCTCATGCCCGTCCATCACCGGCATCTGAATATCCATAAGAATCAGATCATAATTCCCAGGCTCGGAATGCTCCACCTTATCCAGCGCTACGCTTCCATCCTCCGCCGTCTCCACGAGAAATCCCTGTCCCGTGAGAAGTTCATGGGCAATCTCCATGTTTATTTCATTGTCTTCAACCAACAGGATCTTCTTCCCTTTCAGAATATCCTGATCAGGAAAATCCTTCTCCGGAACAGCCTTACCGGCATCCTGTCCCTCCTGAAGCTTCAGACGCAGACTGACCGTAAACCTGCTGCCCTTTCCCGGTTCACTTTCAACCTCTATATCCCCTTCCATCAGATCAACCATACTTTTCACTACAGTAAGTCCTAATCCGGTGCCCGGCACGCCACTCTGTGTGGTGTTGTTTTCCCGCCTGAATGGATCGAACAGACTGCTTATAAAATCTTCTGAAATTCCGATCCCGTCATCTTCCACTATGAAGCGATACATACTATAACCCGGAAAATCATTCTCTGTCTCCTCTGCAGTCAGATAAATGTTTCCTCCCGGATTCGTATACTTTACCGCATTATCAAGCAACTGACACAGAATTTCCCTGATCCGCATATAATCCGCGACCACTGCAAAGCGCCGCACTCCCGATTGATCGAAATAGAAATTCAGGGATTTGGCGTTCATCTCCAGCACCACCGACTTTTCCACATCTGCAAGCAGCTCGGCCAGGTGGCATTCACCTTCCGCCAGATTAACCTTTCCCGATTCCATACGGGTAATCTCAAGAGATTCATTTACAATAGAGAGAAGCTGTTCGCCGGATATACGGATCTTTTTATTATATTCATCGATCTTATCCGGTTCCATAATATGATTCCGGATCAGTTCCGTATATCCGATGATCGCATTCAACGGTGTCCGGATGTCATGAGACATGTTGGACAAAAAGGTGCTCCTCGCCATATTCGCCGTCTCTGCCCGCTGTAGCGCGGTCTGCAGGAGATTCTGCTTTTCGATCTGATCCGTGACATCCTTTACTACAAACAGCGTTACCACATCATTGGTATATTCATTTTTACCCAACAGCAATATATAGCAGCACAAACGTTTCCGGCCCGTGGCATCCACAGTCCAGCTTTCAAAAGTCTGCTCCAGTTCTCCCTTTTCATAACACCGGATCAGACGTTCAATATCAAAGAACTGTCTGTATTCCTCTAAAAATTCCGGTGCAATTTTGCCGGAACAAAATTTTATGTAATCCGTGTATCTTTCAAAAGGCTTCGGATTCATGTATTCAAACAGATTATAAACCTTTCCCTCCACCAACGGCAGCGGATCGCTGAGGAACCTGTCTTTACTCAGACTGACTTCAAAAAAGGTGATAGCATCATATAAAATAGCTTTTTTATATTGGCTTTCCCTGACATTTGCGCTGCGCAGCTCTTCATTTATCTTCTCGAGCTGGATCATTCTCTGCTTCATCCGGTCGGTGGCATCTTCTACAAACACCATAAAAATATCCCCATAGACTTCCGTATGCAGAAAATGCCCATAATCCTCCACCCAGCGCACGCTTCCATCCTTCTGAACGATCCTGTACTCCACATAGTCCAGATCATATACACTGTTCGCAATCTGCTTCGCGATACTTTCTTCCACACTATCCACGTCCTCAGAATACACCATCCCCCTGAAGGTATATCCTGTCAGCTTTCGAAATTCCTCTTCCGTATCGCAGCCAAAAATACGAAGTACCGCTTTGTTTACATAGATCAGTTCTTCCTCTGCATCTGCATGATAAATGAAAAAGCCGCCCGGCATTCCTTCCATGATCAGCTCGATCATCGGAATCGTTTTTTCATCAAAGTTCAAAAAGAAATCCCTGTTGCCTTTCGTTTGTATCCCCATACCCACTACTTTCTCCTTTATGCAATGATTCTTTCACGAACTGCTTTCTGTACGATTGAAATTATATTACACGCCCACTGAAAATGCAATGTTTAATAAAGTTAACCTTCAGATCAAACAGGGCTGTCGCATTATCTCCAGCTCCTGATGCAACAGCCCTGTTTGATCTGAAATTTTATAAAACAGATCCTTTCAGAACTCGCCTGAAAAAATCCGAAAATCCATCTTCGACTGCCGCCTGATCTGACTCTTTTTCCGACAGGTCATAGCAGTATTTACCTGTCCGGATGTCTATGGATAAGCTGTCCAGGGGCCACTACCGATCACCCCTCCGTGCCCTGGCCCTGCGCTGTGCCTCGTTTGCCCATGTGCAGACAAATACAAAAAACATGACAAAAGAACCGATCAGTGCGGCAAAATATGCGGTAGCTACAGGAGTGGAGTTCTGAACTCCCTCCACATTGGCGTACATTTTGTCATTGGACAGATAAGCAGTAACGGTAGAGCCCTGACGATAGGAATAGGAGTCATGCGCGTTTTTCAATTGATATTCCTTTCCCATATAGCTGACAACGATATCATATGTCGTCATATCTGAACTGGCATTTCCTACCTTGATCGTCGTTTCTTTTTTCTCTGAGCTGACTACCTGTACTTTTACCTCCGTATATTCCACATCAGCATTGCTCATAGGACCTCTCAGCAGCACAGCAGCCACAATACAAATAACAGTAATGATTCCGAACACCCACACCTTTTTCATAGTTGCTCTCCTTTTAACATGTTTTTTCCGCACCTGCATGGTGCGGTTTCTGTTGTTTTATTATAATTGACATGCCGCAAAAATACAATTATTTCCTTCTATATTTGTCTCTTTCCTGTCTTTTATTATATCAGCATTATTTTTAAACTGCAGATCTATGAGGAAGGAGAAAATTGATCCGACCTCATGCGGTATTATACATTCAAGACCCACTGGACTGATAATGTCTTATCCCGAAGCACCACACGCCATATGCGGGAAGCATAAACCACAGCGCCAGTAAAGGCAGGAAGGTATACCCCACATTTGAGCTTTTGTCCAACAGATACAGCAGCGGATAATGCTGCACCAGCGCATAAGGAATGACAAAAGTGATGATCCGCAGCATCCGCTTTCCATACACTCCAAAGGGATACTTTCCATATTCCACCGCACCATTGGTAAACACATTGATAATCTCCAATCCTTCCAGTGTAAAAAAGCTGAAAGACGCACACAGCATAAAGATTGCCGAAAACAGGCACGCGCCGCCTAAGATCATGAGAAACATTGTAAGAACCTTCATCCCCGTCCATCTGACATCACTCTTATAAATCCCATAGGCCAGCATTACCACCGCCTGAAGCAGCCTTCCGAACCGACTGTACTCAAAGCGGCTCACAAGTACCTGAAATACAATGTTTCTTGGACGTAACAGAATTCTGTCGAATTCTCCTTTCCTGATCAGATAGGGAAACAGATCAAAGCCTCTGGCAAACATTTCCGACAATGTGTATCCCATGAGAAATATCCCATAGCACAAAAGCACTTCACTATAGCAGAAACCTTTCACATTGGTAAATCTCTGAAACATAAAAAAGATACCGGCAAACACACTGAAAGAAGATAAGAAAATCCCGATGGAGTACATGAAAAAAGATGCTTTATACTCCATTTTACTCTTTAAAATTATAGTTAGATAGTGTCTATATAAATGCATAGAGCGCTCCTTTCGCGGTCAGAATTTCAAGTGTCAGTTATACTACA
>JAIEKC010000081.1:0-2013 GCA_029064505.1 Acetatifactor sp. | reverse complement strand
TGCTGCCCGTCTGTTCACAACATTCACGAAGAGTGTACTTGTTGCATCGCCACATCGGATATGGATCAACCGCCCCATTGCGCCGGCTCAGATCCCCCCAAAGCACCGGTCCCGGGACCCTGTCAGGCGCAACAACGCCGCTCCCCCACTGTGTGCCTCCAGACATGCAGTACATAACAGCTTCTCATTCTGAACTTATTTCTGACTGACAGAAGGCTTACCGTACTCTTCTTCCAGCTTTTTCCTCAGCTTTCGCCCGGTAACCGTAAATATCACAATACCCGCTGCGACGATGACCGCCACCGCTGCCATCGCCGTGATTCCTCCATATAGCAATCTCTCGCTGACAGGTAAATTCATTTTTATACCTCCCTGCGCGCTGCGGCGCGCACCAGAGCGTGTTTGAAAAATCATTCCCCCGGTCTGCATGCCCCGAAGAAAACATTTTCAAACACGCTCCGGGAACCGTTCAGAAATTACTTGCGACAGGAACACCGTATAAATGTTCCGCTGCAAAGAAGAAAACCGCAGACATAGTGGGCTGTGTCAGGATTTTCTGATGCCGCAGACGGACATTCAGACAAGTCATTGCCATGAGCAATTTTCCAACAGTTCCCTACCTCCGGCCGGATGCGCTTTTTTATCCGGCCTGCCGTTCCGAACTGTCTTCCGATCTTTTTCGGAATGTGGTGCAAAACACATATCATTTGAGTTTCCCTATTTTTCCCTATCCGCCTTCCGTAACGCCGTATAAATACGAAACAAACGGGAAATGGTCAGTGGTGACTGTCCCTTTGGATGAAAAATACTGATTCTATACGAGTTTCAGAGATGCAAATTTCAAAAACGGGGAAACACAAAACATATAATCCTTTACTTTCTCCTTCAAATTATTTATAATCCTACAATCACCATAAAGGAGTATACTATGTTTCAACTACTGATTAAAATCACAATATGTATGGCTTTTTATGTCATTGGCGCCTATGCGACCACAGATATCCTGCGGCTGCTGAAGGGTCATCCCGTCTCCGTGGGAAACAGCGACTGCTTCTGTGAATCCTGCGGATGCAGACTCACCCTGCGGCAGCAGATCCCCATTTACTCCTATCTGTCCTGCCATGGCAAATGTAAAAACTGCGGTCACACCATCTCCCCGGGGAATTTTATTCTGGAAGTTCTGTTTACCGCCGTCTTCCTCCTTGCCGCGGTCATAACCGATTTCCGCCCCGCAGTCTGGGTCTTTTGCGTCATATTTTACGAATCCGTCAAACTGTTCTGTGTCATATACCGCGGAAAACGCGGCCGGGAACTGGCAAAGGGCCTGTTCTTCTCCCTCCTCGGGAATGCCGTCAACTTTTCACTGGTGGGTGTCCTCTTTTTCTTTCTGACACTGGTGTGATCACCGTTCCACCTCCGCCACACAGACAGAGATATTGTCCCTCTCCCCCCTCTCTATCATGGCCCGGACCATTCCGCTGCAGAAACCGTCGGGATCCTTCCTCCATCTCTTTTCATGGACGGCCTCAATGTCCGTTTCCACCAAATGATGATAGAAGCCATCCGAGCAGACCACAAATACATCACCCTTTTCCGCATTTCCCTCCAGTGCCTGGAACCACAACTGTTCCTGCTTTCCCATATAATTGTTGAGATAACTCTTCATCTGACCTGTCTTCAGCCGCGCCACGCTGTCATCCACAGTCAATTGCTCCAGCATACCTCCCCGATAGCGGTACACCCTGCTGTCACCCACATGGATAATGTAATATCTGTGCCTTATCAGGAACAACAGCGACAGGGTTGATCCGGTTTTCAGGTTTTCCCTTCGGCATATCTGACACAGATCCTCATTCCAGCATTCGACCGCGTCCTTTAAATGAGAGAACAACACCTCCGGTTCCGTCTCCGAAACAGCGATCCATGTTGCCAGATCTTCAAACCACTCCTCCGCGCGCCGTACCAGAAAAGAGGAAGCCATCTCGCCGTGCTCAAGCCCCCCCACGCCGTCAC
>JAIEKC010000080.1:0-2928 GCA_029064505.1 Acetatifactor sp. | reverse complement strand
GCTCCGAGGTGTGGGTATCTTCCGTGTCCCCTTATAACGGTTACGGCCTTCAGTTCGGCTATGAATTTCTCACGGAAGCGAGAGAAATGGGACTGTTGGTCAGGGGAGTAAAGACGAGACTGGGGGACGACGGTGATTATTACGGTATTATCAGGGAAGCTGTGGCGCTGGATCTGCCGGCTCTGATCATTGAACACTGTCATGTGGACAATGACAGAGATGCCGCTTACTGTGATTCGGACGGCGATCTGAAGAATTTCGGCATTGCGGATGCTACGGCGGTGGCAAGATATTTCGGGCTCAGCAGCCGTGAACTGGGAGTGGATTATTCGGAACATCCTTTGATCGAAGCAAGCGCCACTTCGCTGAACAGCCTTACAAGAAATGATGACACGGAGCCTGATATCTGCCAGATCGCGCTGGCATCGGACGGCAGGAATGACAGCCTGTCTGCCGACGGTATCCTTACAATAGACGTAACTGCCGCGGATTACGATTCTCCTCTGATGTATTACAGTTACAGTCTGGACGGCGGGGTTACCTTCAGCGAGAGGGAGATCTGGCCGGACTGTGACACACTGACCGGCGCTTATAAAGACACGTTCCAACTGGAATTGGAAATTCCTGCCGGTGCGGCACCGGAGATCATATTGCGCGCTTATAATCCTTATGATCTCTACACGGAGAGCAATCTTCTGACAGCGCCCCGAAGGATTGTGGATGAACCGGAAAGCAGCGCGCAGGTTTCCGGGGAAGATACGGACGGGGCAGTTCAGGCAGCCGCATCCGTGGATCAGGCAGCCGCGGAGACGAAGGAACGCCCGGGCACCACCACTTTTCGGCCAGCGGCTTCGGAGAGTGTGGAGGAAGAGCAGGAGGTCAGTTTTCTAAGCTTCCTGAAACTGTGCATGGTGTTTGTGGTTCTTTTATTTCTTGTATTTTTCATTTCGCAGTATTTTTCATACCAAAGACGCAGGAAACGGCGCCGTCAGCGCAGAAAGGAAGCGGGAAGCAGCAGAAACCAGCTGAAATAGAACAGCGCGTTGAGCAGTGTCAGGATAACCTTATGTAAGATGTAATCCGTAATGGAGAGGTCAGTGTCCCTGATGCAGCTGTAGGTCTGGGCGATACAGGAGAATCCTCCAAAGGACAGTGCAAGGAGACTGTAGAGAGGCGCCTGCGCCTGCAGAAGGCTCAAGCCTCCGGTAATCTCAAACAGCGGTGCGGGCAGGGGAAACTGCTTACCCCAAAGCACATGAGGTATCAGGTTTAACAGATTAAACAGGATCATATATCCGCCCAGCGTCAAAATGCTGCGAACGGCGGCATTGATGGACTGGTCCATCTCGGAAAGCAGGCGTTCTCCTCTGCGGACCAGGGCTTTTTGATGACTTTTCCATATGGCAGAATTGCGGTTACAGCTGTGAAGTTCTCCCGCACTGCCTCGGACTGATCTTGAGAGAATGGGGTTTCTTCGGTTCCTGCGACGGGAAATGTCCGGAAATGGTTTTGTGCGGAGCAGCTTTCCCAGATCCCGGTAGCGGGTATGGCGCAGGAAGATTCCGTACAGAGCGGGAATACCGTACATGCCGAAGAGATACGGCGCGATCATTTCCCTGCGCAGAAGCGGCAGCACAAAGCTGCAGTAGTAGACCGGGCCGATATTGTTGCAGAATGCCAGCAGATATTCCCCCTCTTCTCTGGTAAGCTGTCCTCTCGAATAGAGATCCGCAACGACTCTGGCCCCCATGGGGAAGCCGCACAGAAAACCCAGCATCATGCAGTAACAGACATTTTTACGGATGCGGTACACAGGGCGGATCAGGGGATAGACAAAGGAGGCAATGGTTTCGGTGAGTCCTAACCGTATGACGATTCCCGACAGTATCATAAAAGGGAGCAGGGACGGAATCATTTTTTCAAACCACAGCGTAAGGCCCATGGCGGCATAGCTCAGGCTGAGCTCCGAGTGGGTCAGGATGCAGACAGTGAATAACAGGAACAACAGGGTGCCAAGGAGTCTGATCCCTGACAGTTTTGTTTTGAATTTCTTTTCGTAGGATAAATCTTTCGCAGACAGTTTCATTTTACAGGCAGCCCCTTTGTCACCATAGTTCTATACTTGTATATGTATATTTTGTGAGGTTTTATGCGTCTTGACAGATATTTGTGTGAATTGAATACAGGAACCAGGAGCCAGGTCAGAGAATTCATTAAAAAGGGACTTGTGTCCGTCAATGGTCAGATAGTACGGGCGGCTGACTGTAAGATAGATGAACAGAAGGATCAGGTTACTTTACAGGGAAAATCATTGACTTATCAGAAATTCGTCTATTATATGCTGAATAAGCCTCAGGGCGTTGTTTCCGCCACACAGGACAACACTGCGGGCACCGTGGTGGAACTGCTGGCGGCGGAGGGGAGAAGGGATCTGCTTCCTGTGGGCAGGCTGGATAAGGATACGGAGGGGTTGCTGCTGCTGACCAACGACGGAGAACTTGCGCACCGGCTTCTCTCTCCAAAGAAGCATGTGGACAAGACCTATCAGGTGACGGCGGTCCATGCATTGGGACAGGAGGATATCCGACGGCTGGAGCAGGGAGTGGATATTGGGGAAGACAGAATGACTATGCCGGCAAAGGTGGAGATTCTGTCGGAAAACAGCTTTCTTCTGACCATACAGGAGGGAAAGTACCATCAGGTCAAACGGATGCTGCAGGCGGTGGATAATCAGGTGACTGCTTTAAAAAGGATCCGTTTCGGGGGAATATCTTTGGACGAAGGACTGGCGCCGGGGGAGTATCGCCCATTGACCTTACAGGAAGAGAAACGTTTGAAGGAAGGTCACTTGGTATCCTGAAAACGAGGATGCATCCAAAAGCTTTGCAGTTTCCGCAGGCAGCGACACAAAGTCAGTAAGCTTACTTG
>JAIEKC010000008.1:0-4261 GCA_029064505.1 Acetatifactor sp. | reverse complement strand
AGTACACGGAATGCATTTTCCGTCTGTAAGATCACCGGTCTTAAAAATGCCTTTTGTAAGCATATCATTTTTTACCGCTTTCTTCAAGAGCGGATTCCCCACTCTCTCCGGAATTCCCTCCTGCGGGATCGTTCTCCGCATCCGCTTCCTCCTCCGGCAGCCTCGTCACCAGCACACTCCGGATCATCTTATTTTCCACAGACAGAATCTTAAAATTATATCCCTTATAATCCACATCAAACTGTTCATCCGGTTCGGGGATTTTGTCCATTCTGGAGATCAGGAACCCGTTTATGGTCTCGAATTCCTCATCCTCAAAAGAAAGGCCGAAGCGTTCCTCCAGCTCCTCCAGAGGAGTCTTTCCCTCGATCACATACTCGTCATTTCCCTTGTCCTCGATATATTCCCTGTCCTCGTCATACTCATCCATGATATTTCCGACGATCTCTTCCAGAATATCCTCCATGGCCAGAAGTCCGTCCGTCTGTCCGTACTCATCCACCACAATGACCATCTGGAGCTTGTCAGCCTGCATCTCCCGGAATAATTCATTGATATTCTTCGTCTGAGGCACAAAACAGGGCTCGCGCATAAGTCCTTCCAATTCCCGCAGTGGACAGTTCAGTTTCTCACTGTCCGCGTGAAAGCGCATGGCATCCTTCAAATGGAGGATGCCGATGATATGATCGATATTCTCCTCGTAGACCGGGTACCTGCTGTTCTTGCCCTCCAGCATAAACATTATGGCATCGCCCAGAGCCGTCTCCGCATCAATGGCCACCACATTTCTCCTGTGGGTCATGATATTCTGCGCTTCCTTGTCGCCCAGTTCGAAAATATTCGTGATCATCTTCGCCTCGCTGGCCTGGATCACACCCTGCTCATGACCTTCATTGACCATGTGAATGATCTCTTCTTCCGTTACGTCCGCTTCTCCCGACTTATCCTTTATGCCGAACAGCCGCAGGATGGCACCTGTCGTCACCGTCACAAGCCCTGTAAAGGGAGACAGAAGCTTTGTCACGAAAAATACCGGCGTAATACAGGCATACGCCCAACGCTCCGGGACTTTCGCCGCCACCTTTTTCGGCAGCAGCACTCCCAGAGTCAGCACTATGTACAGCAGCAACAGAGTCGATAAGACTGCCGCCAGGGTCAGTATCGCCTCCGCAGGCACCCGGTCAGGCTTTAACTGCCGCTCCGCCAAAGCGGACAGCTGACGGGAGATAAATCCCAACATGGTACTGAGATGTACCGCTCCCAGGATCACATTGATCAGAGTGGTGATCAGCTGCACCGTATTCACATACTCTGTGGGATTCCCGATGATCTTTTTCAGCCTGAGAGACTTCTTATCCTTATCCTCCTGCGCCCGCCTTTCTATCTCTTTGACATTCAGCGATGTGATCGCAGCGCCGAAGCCATAAAAAAACATGTCTACAAACAGTAACACAATAAATACGATCATACTGGCCGTAGGTCCGTCGTCATCCATAAATCTGTTCCTCTTTCTTCCTTCCTTTGTTTCATAATATCCCTAAATATACCATTTTGGTTTCTATTCGTCAAGAACTGCATGTGATCGCTCCTATGTATCCAGTTCCAGACTGATCATCAGCGCCCTGTCCACCTTCCTCATGATATCACCGTCCAGGTGGCACACCTTATCCTTCAGGCGCTTCTTGTCTATGGTGCGGAGCTGCTCCAGCAGGACCACAGAATCCTTATCCATATCATAAAGGGAAGCGTTCAGTTCTATGTGGGTTGGTAGCTTCGCCTTATTCATCTTTGAAGTAATGGCTGCGCAGATGATCGTGGGACTGTGCTTATTTCCCACATCGTTCTGAACAATCAGGACCGGCCGGATCCCTCCCTGTTCAGACCCCACCACAGGTCTTAAATCTGCATAATATACATCTCCTCTTCTCATACTGCCTCCATTTAATTACGGTTCGCTCCGCACCCTGCGCCGCCAAAATATCACCGGCCCGGGAAACATATGTAAATGTCCCGTGACAGCTGGCGAAAGAACTGTAATGTTATATACATTGATGTCTTTTCATCTATGTACGGTAGTATAGACACTTTTGGGGAGGCTATTCATGTTATTTGCTGCTGTTTTTCCTTCACGGCAGCCTATTTGTCATCACAGGTAAACAATTCCCCCTCTTTCCGGTAGATTCTGGGAATGCGTTTTCCAATGTCGCAGACCAGCTCGTAATGAAATCTCCCCGACATTTCCCCCAGCAGCTCCGCGCTGATCCTTTCCTCACCGTCCGCACCCAGAAGCACCACCCTGTCTCCTTCCCCGGCATCGGGAATGTGGCTTACGTCCACCATGAACTGATCCATACAGATCCGTCCCAGCACAGGCGCCTTCTTCCCGTGAAGCAGCACATACCCTTTGTTGGAAAGGCTCCTGGGATAGCCGTCCCCATATCCCAGAGGTACTGTGGCAACGCGCATATCCTCCTGCGCGGTAAAGGTACCTCCATAGCTTACGGACTGCCCCCTGGGAAGATCCTTCACACACACCAGATGACTGTACAGTGACAGAGCAGGTTTTAAGGGCACCCTGTCCCTGCCGACCTCCGCGGAAGGATACAGTCCGTATAAGGCGATCCCCGCCCGTACCGCATCCATATTCGCCTGAGGCAGTTCCAGGATCCCGGCACTGTTGGAACAATGCTTTACCGGAATGTCAAGCCCCAGCTTCTCCTTTATCATACGGATAAAGCCCTGAAAAACTTCCATCTGCTCTATGGCACTGGTCTTATCATATTCATCCGCTCTGGCAAAATGCGTGAATATTCCCTCCACGATAATGCCCTTCGAGACAGTTCCGTCCTCCCTTCCCCCCTGCTCCGTCAGAGCTTCCACAAAGCGCAGCCCCTCCTCGTCGGGGGTGATGCCGATGCGGTTCATCCCCGTGTCCACCTTCACATGCACCCGCACAGGCTTTCCCGTCCGCTCCGCCGCCTGTCTCAGCAGAGGAATGGTATCCATGCGGAATACTGCCGGTCTCAGCTCCTCCGCCGCCAGCTGTTCATAACAATAGGGAAAAGTATAACCCAGGATCAGAATGGGCTTTCTGATGCCCGCCCGCCTCAGGACATGCGCCTCCTCGGGAGTCGCCACCGCAAAGCCGGACAAATAGTCAAGAGGCTCCAGCACCTCCGCTACCGGCACGCTGCCGTGACCATAGCCGTCCGTCTTGATGACACCGATCATTTTCGTCTCTGGAGCAATATTCTGTTTCATGTTCCGCATATTGGAAACAATGGCATCCAGACTGATCTCCGCATATCCTCTTTGATAACGCTCCAATGTATCTTTCAATTTGATCATAGTATTTCTTTCCTGCTCCGATTTTTTTACAAAATCATTTTTATTCTGCCGTCATTCGTTCCATTCCGCATATGACGGGTTCATGAAACATGCCACAGTTCGGCCACTGCCTCCGCAATGTCTCCCGCCATACAGCCTCTCTCACCCTTTTGGGCTGCCGCACTGTCCCCCGCTTTTCCATGGAGATAAACCGCCAGGGCCGCCGCCGTAAAAGCGTCCTCCACCTGTGCCAGCAGCGATCCCGCGATCCCGGACAGCACGTCTCCGCTTCCCGCTGTGGCCATACCGCTGTTGCCGCAGAGGTTCAGATAGGCGGAACCCCTTTCCCTGCACACAAAAGTCCTGGCATCCTTCGCCGCGACGATCACATGGAACCGTTCCGCCAGCTCCGTTCCATACTTTTTCAGCGCCTGCTTCAGCTCCGGCACAGATACCCCGGTCAGCCGGGAAAGCTCTCCCACATGGGGAGTCAGTACTACCTTCCTGCCCTTCTCCTCCTGTGCCGCCAGCATCTGCTGTAACTCATTACTCTCCGCCAGCAGATTCAGGCCATCCGCGTCAATGACCAGAGGTTTCTTTCCATATTTCAGAACCTGGCGCAGATTGTTGGAAGCGGACTGGCTTCTGCCGATCCCCGGTCCGATGACCACTACATCCGCCCACTCCAAACCGTCCGACAGCTCCCACTGTGTTCCAAATAAGACTTCCGGAACCGCAGTCTGCAGGATCGCCCTGTTTTCTTCCGGAGTGATGACTTTTACCATGCCCGCGCCCATGCGGTAAGCAGCTTTTGCCGCCAGGACCGCGGCTCCCGCCATATTGACACTTCCCGCCACCAGAAGCACTTTCCCGAATGTGCCCTTATTGCCGTCTCCGGCTCTGTCCGGCAGCAGGACTGCGGGCTCTTCTGCAA
>JAIEKC010000079.1:0-2928 GCA_029064505.1 Acetatifactor sp. | reverse complement strand
TCAATGGAGCGGCTGACAGCGGACATCATTTCCCCAGAACTTCAGCCGCTGCCGCCCACAGGCTGCATTGTTCGGACAAAAGCGGCGGAGTTAATACATGAGACAAAGTTTTCGGATGTAGCAGATGAGGCAAAGGCAGCAAGTGCAACAGATGAGATAAAGGCAGCAAATGCGGCAGATGAGGCAAAAGCAGCAAGTGCAACAGGCGGGACAAGGGCAGTGAATGCGGCTGATTCAACAATAATGGCGGAATCAGGGAATGGAACTGCTTTGTTGGGATACTTTTTTGAACTGATCGAGCAATATGCCAGACTGTTACATATGGCCAGATATAGAAGCTGTTATACCTGCCTGAGAGATGCTCCCGATGCTGTGGAAGCCGTATTACAGGAACTGGCGGTCCGACAGGAGTATCAGGAAATTGTAACGGATAGTGAAAAGCTTTACCAGATGCTTTCGGAATACGGTAATTCTCATAAAGATACCAGACCTCTGCGGATGTATCAGGATAACATGCTTTCTCTGTCGAAGCTGTATTCCATAGAAAGCAAAATGGAAACGGCCCTGGAAAGCCGTGTGTGGCTTAAATCGGGCGGCTATCTTATTATTGAACCGACAGAAGCCCTGACGGTGATCGATGTCAATACGGGCAAATACGAAGCCAGAAAAAGCAATGAGGAAGCCATTCTGACCGTCAATCTGGAGGCGGCAAGAGAGGTTGCTTTACAACTGAGATTACGCAATCTGTCAGGCATTATCATAGTGGATTTTATCAATATGACGCATAACAATTCCAAAAGCCAGGTTATGAATCTGCTAAAACAGCTGGTCGGGAAGGACAGAATCAAGACCACAATAGTAGATATGACACCTCTCGGGTTGGTTGAAATCACCAGAAAGAAGACGAGTAAACCGCTGAGGGAGCAGATGCGACAGCAGTGAAGAGCAAACGGTAATGAGTGATGAACATAATATGAAGCTGGTCAGCGGAATCTGCGAGGCTTACGGTGTTGAATTTCGGGCGTGTGCTGTGTCAGGGTGCCACAAATGATGTGTTGAGCATGTGCATTTAAATGTATATACCCGGTTCGATATGCCTGTTTTTGACAGTTGCAAATCAATAACATACAATTTAACCGGATAAATCGCAAGTAGTTGCAGTGAAGTTTGAATGTAAACTTCCGGATTTGATCTATATAATATCATGAATATTGAAATTTAGTACTCGCCGAGGCGGGCATGGGGTGTAAAGATGGAGTTAATTGGTTTTAATAAAGTCAGGGATGGAAAATATCTGAAAAATTATGAGATTACATATCTCAATAAACTGGGCAGAGAAAAGAAATATGAGATTGTCAGCAGAAGAGAGTTGGAGAGTGCAGACGACCTGGGAGCAAAACCCAGCGGCGTTTCTATTGTTGCAACCAATAATGATAAGCTCTTATTACTTCGAGAATTCCGCATGGGCGTGAATCGAACCGTCTATAATCTCTGTGCCGGAATGTTGGAAGACGGCGAGGACATTGCGACCTGCATCGCAAGGGAATTATATGAGGAAACCGGTTTGAGGGTCAGGAAGATCAAAAAGATCTTACCGCCTTCCTTTGCGGCTGTTGCGTTTTCTGATACCACAACTTATATTGCATTTGCCGAGGTTGAGGGTGAATTCGAAGACAATTCTTCTGAAAATGAACAAATCGAGGCGAAATTTTATACGCGTGAAGAAGTGACCGCATTAATTGATAATGAGGAAGCTTTTAGTTCCCGTGCACAGATTGCGGCATATTTCTTCACACTTGGCACCATATAATATACGTTGCCTTTTATAGGAGTGAGAGGGAAAAAAACACACATCCAACTATGCGCAAAAGCCAACTTTAACGCATAGTTGAAGTGCAAACTCCAAGTTATTCTTGTGGGATTGCTCAGATTAGATCCCTCAGATCAAATCCTCAACCATGAAACTTTCAGATTTTAAAGCACAATAATATCTGCCTTTTACCGCAGTGAATTTTAATACACAATAATCAGGGTCGGTTACTCCCTGCTTGTAATATATGGTGTCACCCGCTTGCCATATCTCACGCCTGATCTCATCGTCCTGCAAGACTTCCATTGTTCCCGTCAGCATAAGACCTTCATACTTAAAGCGGCCTTTATTAAAAAAGTAGATGCTTGCTTTGGGATTCTTCATATATTGCTGTGACCGCATGGAAGATGTATTTGTGGAAAAATAAAAACAATTGCCATCTATTTTACGAGGGATAAACATAGCTTTCATATTGGGATATCCATCTTCATCCACCGATGCGATAAATGCCACCTTCTGTTTCCGGACAAATGCAATGACTTGCTCTCGTGTTTTCATAAATAGCCTCCTCTGTATTACATATGGTTCGTTTGTATCATCCCTACAAGTCCGCCCTGATTGATCCTGTGGTCACTTCACTTCAGCTTGTTTTAATGTCTGTAATATTCGTGCAAGATAATTTTCGAACTGTTCCTGCTCGTCCGTGGTAAATCCCTGATAAAACAGTCTGTTCATTTGTTGGGATACCGTTTCATATCTTTGTTGTAGAGATTTTGAATGTTCTGTAAGGGATATAATGGTTTGACGACGATTCTGGGGATTGATATTTCTGCTTACAATTCCTTTACTAACCATTCCGTCAATTACGACAGAAACCGTATTTTTTGCCAGAGAAGTCCGTTCGCTTATTTCGCTGACTGTAAGATGATCCGTTTTCCAAAGAATAAACAGGATTCTTCCTTGTCCACCACTTATTTCAATTTCATTATCAAGCAACAGTTTTTCAAAAATCCTATCTTGAAGCTGTTTTATTTGCGTAATATAAAAGCCGCCTTTTGTCTCCATATCTTTACCTTTTAAGTACATTTATTTGCAAATTCATCACATTAATTCTATTC
>JAIEKC010000078.1:0-4577 GCA_029064505.1 Acetatifactor sp. | reverse complement strand
CTGCAGATAGAGGATATTGAGAATCTTGACGAGATAGAAAGCTCTGCGCTGACGGAGATCACTAATGTCATGTCTACATATATCATTGGAATTCTGTCCGATGAACCGGCTGCGGATCTCAAGTATCAGGATGCGGTCTTTACAAAGGAGTACACAGATGAGACCTATAATCTGCGGGATGGTGTAGCCATCAGCATTGAGACGGATCATGGTAATATGGAAGTTCTGTATTGTCAGATAAAGTAATCGGAATTCTGTGAGGAAAGCATGCGGCGGCTCAATAAGCCGATGATCGAAATGTGTTCATCGGACAGATTTCTGTGCGATTTTGCGAGATTTATGAGCGCCAAAACGCATTTTTTGCGTTTTGTGTGCATCATCGTGACAGTTCAGACCTGTTTGAACTGTTACCCAGCAGGCCCTAATTTGGAAGGCGTAGTGAGATTATGGTGACCGGATGGGGCATGGTGGGGTGTGCAGATCGGAGAAATGATCTTTCAGGTGCGTTTTGGCGTGTGATGTAATAGGAAGAAGCCGGGGTTATAACCCCGGCTTCCAGCCTTTCAGCACATTTTCTATTGTATATTCAGCCGCTTCGGCTTCCGTCATCTGATGAGAGAAATCAACTCTTGTCTCAGGACTTGCACCGGGACCGTAGGAGTTGTGTTCCCCGAAATAGAAATGATCGTGGGGCTTGTTCCAGTCCATCCAGCCTTCGGGATGGATATGTTCACCCAGTTCGCAATGCAGGAACACGGTTTTTGCATATTCCCGCCAGGGACGTCCCAGATAGACGGAGTGGGGAGGACAATCGCTGGTGAGCCTGCAGTCCTTGAATACATAACCGTACTTTTCCGATTCGGGCGTGGAGGCTGCGGTTACATAGCCGTAGATTTTCTCCGCGTCTTCAGGGAAGGGCTTGCCCTTCTGGAGCCGGGAGAAGATTTCACAGTTGTGGAAGTAAACGATGGCGCTGCCGAAAATAAAGTCTACATCACCTTGGATAAAGCAGTTCCGGAACATCTGGCGCGTCATGGTGCGGGGACGGAATTCGCCGGGGCCTCTGAATCCTCCTGCCTGGAATTCCGTTTCCGGGAGCGGGGCCGTAAAGAGCGTATCCTGACCGCCCAGCAGGGCACAGTCTTCAAAGTAACAGCGGTCTCCGTCGGTGTAGAGGGCAAGAGCCTGTCCAACCTGATAGCCGAAGCCGGCGTCATTCCGGAAGGTCAGGTGGGCGGCTTTGAAGTCCTGGGCGTCGATGCGCACGGTGGCAGTGCGGAAAGTGCCTCTCTTTTCCCCGTCAGGCATGATTTGCCGGGCGTAGTCCCCGTAGACGATGACCACATCGCTGCGGTCATGGCCTTCTCCCAGGAAGGTCACATTCGGCCGGGTGACAGTGATCCTTTCCCTGTAGATCCCCCTGCCGATATGGAGGATAGCGGGAGGAATATCCGCCGCAGGAGCGGGAAATTCCTTTTCCGGAGCCTCATAGGGGATACTCTCCAGAGCAGCGGTGACGCTGGGAAAATTGGGGCTGTGCTCCGGCATATTGACATAGAGATGCAGTTCGTTGGAAGTAGACATGGTAAACTCCTTTCCGGTAATTTATTCCCGCGGCAATGATTCAAAGTTCCGGATGCTTCTATCCGTGGAACATTAGCACCTCATCCTGAAAACCCTTGTGCGAATATTCCGGTCTGTTTTCCAATTGCACAAGTACAGAATACTCAGCGTAGCCAGCTGCGTCTTTGTTTCTGAATCATTCAGACTGCTGCGGGGCTTTGATCTGTGACAGCTCGGATCTTGCGGGAGCTGTTTTCACTTATACTATTATACAGTGGTTCGGGAGGTCTTGGCAAGCGGCAGTTACGATTCTCTGTGCGGGCTGAATGGTGTCGCGTAAATTTTGATGGATTTGTAAAAGTTCATTGAAGCGGGGAGATACCTGTGATAAAATTCGGAGAAATAAAGTACAGTCAGGGTTTCTGTTTGAGGGAGGAATCAACCGGAAAAATACAAATGTCTGATTCCTTACAGCCCCGCAGCAGGAAAATTTAATCTCAGAGACAGCTGTTCTGAAAGGTCCGGTGCGGGAAAGCTTTTTGACAGGGGCTGATCATATTGATTCGGGGTATTTTGAAAAGATCGAAATGAGGAAGGAGGCGGCAGGCAATGGAGGCACATCGTATTGCTGTGATATCGGATACCCATGGACTTCTGCGTCCGGAATGCGTCCGTATATTGGAGTCCTGTGAGGTGATCCTGCACGCCGGGGATGTGGGGACACCGGAAGTGTTGTGTAAACTCAGGGAAATTGCCGGAGTCTGTGCGGTGAGGGGAAATGTGGACGGGGAGTGGGCGGATGACCTTCCTGTGGAACTGGACACGGAGTTGTACGGTTTTCGGATCCACATGGTGCACAATAAGAAACAGATCAGAGAGGATCTTTCGGATGTGGACATTGTGATATACGGTCATTCACACAAGTATGAGGAGAGGACCGAAGGAAAAATCCTGTACCTGAATCCCGGAAGCTGCGGAGTGAGGCGCTTCCGGTTTCCTGTCACCATGATGGTATTGACACTTTTTCCGGAGGAACGCCGTTATGAGATCAAGAAAACAGACTGTCTGTCGGAATCCGGGAAGGAAGAGACGGTGAGCGCTTTTCCGCGGAAGGATATGGACAGACTGATCCGGAGGACGGTAAAGGAAATGAAGGCGGGAAAGGGAGTGGCGGAGATTGCCGGTAAATTACAGGTGGAGAGAGAACTGGCAGAGCAGATATGCAGGATATATGCCACTCATCCCGGTGTGGATGCGGAAGGGATTTTGAACAGGCTGGAGCTGAGGGATCTGTAACGGAGGGATCTGCAGGCGCTTTCATGGGAATTTTGTCAATGCGGCGCATCCTGATTTAAGACTTTGGCACGTTTGTTTTCTGCAGGGACTGCTGAATAATAATTCCGGGGCTGTTGCGGAAACAGGTCAACCGGTATCGGAAGCAGGACAGAACCGTATTCAACCGGATGGAGGGGACGGGTAAGATGAGACACAGACAACGAAAAATCATATATCTTGCTATTGCGGTGATGCTGCTGTCAGGAGCAACGGGGAGCGTGGCGAAAGCGGCCGGACCAGAAAGCGCACCGTATTTTCCGGAGACGGCTGATTCGGAAGTACCGCCGGATGCCCCGGAGCAGACGGTCCGTCAGAAAGTGTCGGGGAAGCCTGAGGAAAAGCATGTGGTGAACGGAGGGCGGGAGACCGGAGAGGACGGGCAGTCACAGTCCTCCGAGACTGTCCTTGCCGTGACCGATCTCAGGATAAATAACCCCGTGGTGAGAGAGTACGCCGATAAGGAGCTGTTCCTGAGCGAGTGGGGGTTTGAAGATCGGGAGCCTTATTATGAATATTTCACAGAAGACGGCACACTGCAGCTGGAGTTATACTATGATGCATCCGTCGGACTGGGATGCGGACTGCGATATGGTTCCGGTGAGGATACGGAACCGAAAGGATTTCTCTTTAACGGTTCCCGCAACTACACATATTGCAGGGACTTTATGAACAGCGGCGGAACAGATACAGATCCATATTCCGTCCTTCCCTTTGACGGCGGCGACGGAAAGGACGGCGTGGAGGATTATGAGGAGTCTGTCATATATCGGGAGGACGGACGGCCTGCCGGTTTTACCTCCCGGGGCTGGGTCACTTATCTGACGGAGAAGAGGGAAACCATAAGGATCCTGCAGATTGACTGGACATACAGAGAGGACGGAACTCTGCAGAAAAGGGATTACTGGCACAACGGCATGATCTTCGGGACGTGGTATTCCACCAGACAGAGTTATTATGATGAGCAGGAGAGGCTGGTGTATGAGCATTGCTATGTCACCCACGGAAGCGTGGATTATTATTACATTTATGAGGGTGAAAGCGAAGTGCCAACATATTGTCTGATCATGGATCATAATCTTAATCTGCTGTGCGCGGAACTGCTGGAATATCACGGCACCGGGGCGGAAGACCACGGTGATCAGACGGGGGACAGCGGAGCCGGGACGGAAAGTCACGGTGCACAGACGGGGGGCAGCGGTGCCGGGACGGAGAGTCACGGTGCACAGACGGGGGGCAGCGGAGCCCGAACGGAAAGGTACTATGGGAGAATCGGTCCCACACTTGCCGGGGAGACGGAAACCCCTTATGCCGCGGCCGTCCTGGAAGCGGCGGAAAAGGCAGGCAGGGACTGCAGCGGTTATGTGACTCACACCTATGCCGCCGACTATGACGGAGATGGCAGAGAAGAGGCTTTTGTCATATGCGGCAGGGAGGTAAAAGCGGAATATGAGTATGGTATGATCGGGGACTGCTGGTTTGTGAACAGTGATCTGGAGCCTTCGATGTGCATTGACCGCGCTTATGCTTTTGATCTGAGTCAGGAATTCATCTGTCAGGAAGGGGGCACATATTTGCTGATCCGATATTCCATCGGATTTCCATGGTGTGCGGAAATGTATACCGTACAGGATAATGTCCCGGTGGAGATATCAGGCTCTTATGCGGATAAGTATATAGAC
>JAIEKC010000077.1:0-2042 GCA_029064505.1 Acetatifactor sp. | reverse complement strand
CTTCGCCTTCTCCTCCGGCTTATTCTTCTGCTGTACACCGGACCTGGGCCTCTCGACAGGTCTTGCCAGCCCTGTCTGCGCCGCATAGTTTGTCACCAGCTTTCTCAGGTTCTCTACACCGATAAAATACTTTTCCGCAACCGCCTGCAGATAATTATCCCGCTCCACATCCTCCGTAAACTCACAAAGCTTTCCGGCAATCTCACGGTGGAACTTCGTCTTGGACTCCGGATCGTTCATATCGAACCGGCCCTCTAAAATACGGATCTCGAAAAAGAAGCTGTTCTCCGCCTGGGCGATCCGCTCTTCAAACGCCTCTCTGCCCAACGCTTTCATGAACTCGTCGGGATCCTTGTAGGGGCGCATATTGATGACCTTTGCCGTCAGTCCCGCTTCTCTCAGAATGCCGATCCCCCTGAGCGCCGCTTTCACCCCTGCCCCGTCGCTGTCGTAAGCCAGGAACACACTGTCCGTATACCGCCTGAGCAGATTGGCCTGCTCCGGGGTAAAGGCAGTCCCCAGGGAAGCCACCGCCTGCGTAAAGCCCGCCTGATGCATGGCGATCACATCCATGTAACCCTCGCAGAGAATGATATTCCCGCTTCTGGCCGTCCTCGCGAAATTCAGTCCGTAGAGATTCCTTCGCTTGTCAAAGACGGGAGTCTCCGGCGAATTCAGGTATTTCGGCTCCCCGTCGCCCATCACGCGTCCGCCGAAACCGATGACCCGGTGGTTGATGTCCTGTATGGGGAACATCACCCGGTTCCAGAACTGACTGACCAGGCCGCGCTTCTCCGAATTGACGGCAAGTCCCGCCTCCTTGATGATCTCATCCTCAAAGCCCCTGTTGCGGAGGTACTGCACCAGCTCGGCGCCGTTCTTTGCCGCGAACCCGAGCCCGAATTTATGCATGGTCTCATCAGACAGCTCTCTTTTGTTCAGATACTCGTAACCGATCTTACCGCGGGGATTTCTCAGCTGATAATAGAAGTACCTGGCCGTCTCCTTATTGACCTCCAACAGTCTGGCTCTTCTGCTCTCCCGCCTGCGGGCCTCTTCACTGTATTCCTCCTCCGGCAGCTGCACACCGGCACGATCGGCAAGCAACTTCACCGCCTCAGGAAAGGAATAATTCTCATACTTCATGACAAAAGTATATACATTTCCGCTGACGCCGCAGCCGAAACAGTGAAACATCTGCTTATTGCCCGATACGGAAAAGGATGGCGTCTTCTCATTGTGAAAGGGGCAGCAGGCCCAGTGATTGCTGCCCTTCTTCTGCATTTTCAGATATCCTGAAATGACCTCCACTATATCGTTTTTTACCCTGACTTCCTCTACAAGTTCTTCCGAATAATGCATTTATTCCTCTCTCAGAGCGCCCATGACTTCGGAATATAGATCGTATCGTATGTAGCGATCGCAAAACGATCCGTCATGGCTGCTATATAATCACATACCACCTGCTCCCTGGGTTCCCCCTCCGACAACAGGTCTAAAAATTCCTCCGGCAGTTCATCGATATGCTTCATGTAGTGCTGGTAAAGCGTCTCCGTCAGTCTCTCCGCCTTGCCCTCCTCGCTTTTCGCCACCGGATTCTGATATACATTTTCAAACATAAACTGCCGCATATCCATCATTGCCTTCGCAATGGGGTCCGACATGCAGATATCGTTCTTTCCCATACTGTTGGTGACAATGTCATGTACAAAGTGATCCAGCCGCTCGCTGGGAGTGCAGCCGATCACGTCACGGATCTCCGTCGGCACATCCGTCTCCTTCAGGATACCCGCCCTCACAGCGTCGTCCATATCGTGATGGATGTAGGAGATCTTATCCGAAAGCCTGACTACCTTGCCCTCCAGAGTGTGAGGCTTTCCGGTCGTCTGGTGATTCAGTATGCCGTCCCGGACCTCGTAGGACAGATTCAGCCCCTGCCCGTGTTTTTCCAGTCTGTCCACCGTCCGCACGCTCTGATGACTGTGTTCAAAGCCGATGGGGCATATACGGTTCAATGCCCTCTCTCCCGCATGCCCAAAGGG
>JAIEKC010000076.1:0-1804 GCA_029064505.1 Acetatifactor sp. | reverse complement strand
GTACTAAGGCGGCTCTGGATCTGGTGAGTGAATTAAAAAGAGAAGATACAGTCATTTTTTTATTGTCAGGAGGAGGATCGGCTCTTTTTGAAAAACCGCTGATCCCCGGCCAGGAGCTTTCCAGCATTACGGAACAGCTTCTGGCCTGTGGGGCGGATATCACGGAGATGAATATCATACGCAAGCGGCTTTCCGCCGTAAAGGGAGGGCGTTTTGCAGAAATATGCGCCCCCGCCAGAGTGTATAGTATTGTGCTAAGTGATATATTGGGTGATCCATTGGACATGATCGCTTCCGGACCGGCATATCCTGACAGCAGTACCTGCGAGCAGGCGCTTGCGGTTGCGGAAAAATACCGGCTTCGTATTAGTGAGCAGGCAATGGAATTATTAAGGGAAGAAACGCCTAAGGAACTGGACAATGTGGAAACCGTGATCACGGGAAGCGTGAGGAATCTGTGTCTTGCGGCGGCGGAAGCGTGCAAAGAGCTGGGGTATCACCCCATGATCCTGACAGATCGGCTGTGCTGTGAGGCCAGGGAGGCGGGGAGCTTTCTGGCTTCCATTGCCAGAACCCATCAGGATTCCGAACAGAGTCTGGCTTTTCTGGCAGGCGGCGAGACTATTGTGCATCTTACCGGGGCCGGAAAGGGAGGGCGGAATCAGGAACTGGCATTGGCGGCAGCGGAAGGGATATCCGGTTTAAAGGATACTGCCGTATTCAGCATAGGAAGTGATGGAACGGATGGACCTACGGATGCCGCCGGAGGATACTGTGACGGATACACAAAAGAACGTCTGAGATTCATGGGAATCGAGATCTACCAGATATTACAGGATAACAATGCCTATATGGCGCTGGAAGAAGCAGGCGGACTGATCAAAACAGGCGCAACCGGTACTAACGTCAATGATGTTGCCGTATTGTTGATAAAAAGGGAAGATGTGTGCAGAAAGCTAACCAAAGGAAATCCGTTGTAAAACATTATGGCGTCTCACACGATCGTTTTAACTTTCTATATTGTCGGAGAGCAAGTACGATTGCAACTGCTGCGGCTGTGATATCTGCGATGATGTGTGCGATAATATTTCCAGTCACGCCAAACAGGGCGTTCATTGCATAGAGCAGCGGAATCAGGAAGACACCCTGACGCAGCATGGAAACAATGGTCGCAAGCAGGGCATTCCCGGATGCCTGCAAAAAGTTCGAACCAATATAGAACAGGCCCAGAAACGGACCGGAGAGTATGAGCAAGGTCACCATCTGTTGCCCCAGTGCCAGTGCCTCCGGTTCTTTTAGAAACAGGGAAATCACCATCCGGCTGTTAAACAGACAGAATATGGTTACGGACAGACCCGTTGTGATGGTAAGGATAGAAAGTTTTGCCAGCACTTCCTTGATCCTTGGCATATTTTTCGCACCATAGCAGTATGCCATCAGCGGCTGCACACCCATGCACAACCCCATCTGGATCATAGAGATGATGAGTGTGGATTTCCCGGCAGCACCCATAGCAGCTACGGCATTTGTTCCATACCGTACAAGAAGCTGATTGGCAAATGCGCCAGCGAAGCCGGCCAGCGTGCTGTTGATCATATTGGGCAGACCAAGGGCAAGTATTTGGATGATGGCAGACGGCTGCTTTTTCGCATAGGATGGCTGAAGGGTAAGGCTCGTATTGGATTTTTTGATATAAACAAGGAAATACAGTGCTGCTGTCATATTTCCCAGGACAGTTGCCACAGCCGCTCCTCCTACACCCATGCGCAGTACAAGGATAAAGAGCGGGTCAAGCACAATATTG
>JAIEKC010000075.1:0-4612 GCA_029064505.1 Acetatifactor sp. | reverse complement strand
ACGATGGCCTCTTTCTTTTCCTCTTTCTCCTCCTGCCCCGTCTCTCTGCCGCAGCCTGACAGAAGCATGAGGGCGCTTAAGATCACTCCCGCGGCCAGCCACTTTCTGTTTTTACCCTTCATGCTCCACCACCTCTTCCGTGTCCGTTCTCATGGGAATGATGATGATCACACAGGTACCTATCCCCAACGAGCTTTCTATCTGCACGGGAATATTTTCGCCGAAAAACAGCTCCAGTCTGTGCTCAATATTTGCCATGCCGTAGTGGCTGCCCTGATGGCTTTTCTTCTTGTCGTCCTCCGTCATGCCTTCCCCGTCATCCGTCACGCTTAAAGTAATTCTGTCATCCTCCATCCATCCGCTCAGAATGATCCTGCCGCGGCCCTCTTCTTTTTCATTGATTCCGTGGATTATGGCATTTTCCAGAAAGGGCTGCAGAGTGATCTTCGGAATGAGATAGGCCAGGATCTCATCATCCACTTCGACCTCATAGCATATCCGCCCCTTATACCGTCTCTTCTGTATTTCCATATAAGCATCACACATTTCCACTTCGTCCCGGATGGACACAATATCCTTCCCCTTGCTCAGCGTCAGCCGGTAAAACCGTGACATTGCCTGTACCACACTGCGGATATTGTCCGACTCCTTTTTCTGGGACATCCAGTTGATCATATCCAGCGTATTATATAAGAAATGAGGATTGATCTGGGACTGGAGGGCCTTCAGTTCGGCTTCCACCTTACTCTGCCCCAGCGCATACTGCTCCTTCAGCAGTTCCTCCACTCTGTCCACCATCACATTATAGTTATCGATGAGCTGACCGATCTCATCCATGGAATGCCCCTTCTCCACCTTACAGATATTCCCCTCCCGAAGTCGGAGCATCTGCTCTTTCAGCAGCTTCAGGCGTGCTGTTACAGACTTTGTCATGATTCCCATCACGATCAGCACCAGAAGGCTTATGCCAAGGAACACAATACTCATATTACTGCTGAACACATTGATGCCTCTGCGGACAGCCTGCTTCGGGATCAGAGAGACCAGGTACACATTGGAATCTTCGATCCGGCTGCTTCTGGCATAGCAGGATACTTCCTCCACAGTCACACTTCTAAATTCATGGTCAGACACGCTTCTCTCCCACAGGGGAAGCCGCTGCAATTCCTCCTCCGGTACATTGGCCGCCAGTATGACCCCGTCCGCCGTTTCCAGATACATGACCTGTTCCCGGTAAGAGCTCCGGAGCATTCCCTCCAGATTTTTCTTTTCCGTCATAATGGCAAGTATGCCGATGGTCTGACTGTAATCGTCCGGATTCCATATTTCCCTGACAAGGGATGCGTAAACGCCGTTCTTCCCTCCCCCGTCCGCCGAAACCCAGAGCGGACGCCCGTTATTCTCCTTAAGCCCCGCATACCATGACGCGCCGTAAGCATCCGTAAGGGGACGGAACCGGCTGCTCCAGGTATTCGCTACCGGATAGGTATCCTCAATATAAAAGACAATACTGCTGTCCTCCACCGCCATTTCCAATCCGAACGCATAGGAATTGATATTCTCAAAAAGCATGAGCTGCTCCGCCATATCCATTTCCCTGTCCTCAACCCACAGCATGGGACTGACAATATCATTGACCGCAAACAGCGTGGACATGTTTCGGACGCGGGAAAGCTTGTCCCCCACGGCCTGATACACCTGACTGTATCCCTGATTCAACGCGTAGATCAGCCTCTCCTCCGTCTGCATCCTGACGGCGGAAAAGGATACTGCTATCACAATACCAAGAGGCAGGATTCCGCCAAATATCACCAGCAGAAGGAATTTGCTCCTCAAGGACGCATTCCGGAACCGCTCCCTGATCTTCTCCATAGATCACTCCTTCTTTCTGTCACGATACTCCATCGGGCTCATGCCTGTGGCGTCCCGAAATACTTTCGCAAAGTAATTGGCATTGGCAAAGCCGCACTTTTCCGCAATTTCCGTAATCTTCATATAATCATGCTCCAACAGCTTCTTCGCCCTCTCCAGCCGGTAATTACTCAAGTACTGCTTTAACGTTACCTTCGCTTCCTGCTTGAAGATAACATTCATATATGTCTGTGAAAAGTGGAAATGTTCCGCAATCTGCGCAGTGCTGAGACTCTCTTCCCCATAATGCTCCGCAATATAATCCATCACCCCCCGGATGATCCTGCCATAGCCTGACAGCCGCTCTTCCCGCTCCTGTACATGTCCCAGGATCTGTTCCGTAAAATCCCGGATCTCCTGCAGGCTGTCCATTTCCATCAGGTGTGCCTGAAGCTGCTCTTCCCCCCGGATCCGGGGCAGATTATCATAGCTTTCCGGAAACTGTTTAAAGACCGCCGTCAGCAGAGATACCATCAGTGTATATAATTGCTCCTTCTGATAATATTCCCTGGAATACAGATCCTCAAAGAGATCGCGGAACCACTCCGCCGTCTTCTGCGGCCCTTCCAGCAGTGTCCGTAGGAAGGAACCGTAAATACCCGGTTCCATAAACCTCTTCTGCTGCAGGATATATTCACTGATCTCATACATCCTCTGCTCGGGTCGGTAGAACGCGCGGTTCATTGCCGCCCTTGCAGTCCTGCAGCTGTTATAGATATTCCTGTAGCCTCCGGCCTCGATCCCTGCCGCCACCTTGCACTCCGGCCAGTTTTCCAGGATCCTCTGATACAGAGGGCCCAGCCGGTAACTGATCCTGACCGGATAGGCGATGATCACTTCAAAAAGGGCATTATCCTGCCATATGCCTATGGCTTTCCCCTCTATCTCCCGGATCATCTCCAGAACCTCTTCCATTTCCGTACCAGAATTTTTCCTGCACCGTGGAAACTGTACCTCCACACAGACATATTTTCCGTTCAGCGGGAAATCAACTTCCCCTGCAAATTTCTCCACCGTCTTTCCGTCGCTGTCTCTGTGTGTCAGCAGTTCGAAAAGCTTCTGCTGACGCAACTCCCGGTTGCCCTCGTCCACTTCCCTGGTCTTTCTCTCTCTTGCAATCTGATCCACAGCTTTCCGCAGCGCTTTCTTTACCTGCTCCACGTCTATGGGCTTCTCGATGTAGTCAATGGCAGACAGCCATATGGCGCTTTTCAGATATTCTGTCTCCATATAGCCGCTGATGAAGATCAGCTTGCTCTGGGGGAGCGCTTTCAGCATTTCCTCCGCAAAGGCAATGCCGTCCATCTTGGGCATACGGATATCCGTAAGCACGATATCCGGTCGAAACCACTTCACGATCTTCAGCGCCTCGTCCCCGTTTACCGCCTGCATCATCTCATCTATCCCGAATTCTTCCCAGTCAATTCCCTCTATCAGACCTTCTCTGGTGTAATCTTCATCATCCGCTATCAGTATCTTCATAAATATCTCCTGCAAATATTACTCAGGTACACGCTCCGCCTTGTGCGATCCCCGTCTCTGATCGGGACGCAACAGGTTCTTCTTCACTGCCGCTGCAATGGAGCATTCCGGTGCATAATAGGGAATCAGTGTCGCCTGCAGCGCATGGTAGATATCGGATTTTCCCGGCCATACTGTCCCGATCACCCGATTCTCCGCATCCATCTGGTGGAACCAGGAACCGTTTACATGATCCAGTACTTTCTCATCCAGATATTGCAGGAATACCGCATAATCGGAAGCATATCTTTCCTTCCCCGTCACACGGTAGAGCACTGCCGATGTGTTTATGGCTTCCGCAAGTGTCCAGTGCATCCGGTCATGGATGATCGGCTTTCCTTCCCAGTCCGTGGTGTATACGATACCGGGAGCTCCGTCCACATTCCAGGCATCCGCTATTGCCCTGTGATAAAGCTTTTCCGCCGCGTCTATGTAGCGCTCCGCCTTTTGCCTGTCCTTCGTCTCCACGGATATTTCCCCGCTCCGTTCGTCCCCGGTCTCCACGCCGTTTTCCGTATTCCGCCCGTCCGCCGCATATGCGGATAACACCCACTGGATGATCAGTCTCGCCCACTCGATGCCATGCCCCGGCGTAGCCCCATAAGGTTTAAAGCGGTCGGCAGGACACTCTTCATTATAATCCAGCCGGATCTTCCAATCCTCTGTGAAATGTTCCGGTATCCTCCACCGGTTTTCGGATGCCCACCTCACCACATGATCGATAATACGCCCTGCTCTTATCCGGTATTTTTCCTTGTCCGTCGCATCCGCCACCGCCAGAAAGGCTTCCACCGTATGCATGTTGGCGTTTATGCCGCGATAGGCATCCGGGATCGTGAACTCTGTATTCCAGGTATCCCGGGAGAGTCCCTCCTCCTCATTCCAGAATCTGCGCTCGAATACGCCGAGCGCTTCCTCCAATAATTCTTCGGCACCCTCTCTTCCCGCCAGAAGAGCGGAGGACGCTGCCAGTATCACAAAGGCATGGGCATAGCACTGCTTTCCCGGAAGGATCTCACCCCTGGGAGTCACCCCCACATAAAACCCGCCGTTCTTCTCATCTCGAAGCTCTCCTCTGATCCCCTTTAAAGCGGCATCCGCCAGTTCCCCGCTGCCGTCATGTCCCAGAAGAACGCCGATGCTGTACACATGGGCCATGCGGGAGGTGATCCAGGTCTCC
>JAIEKC010000745.1:0-2964 GCA_029064505.1 Acetatifactor sp. | reverse complement strand
CAAAAAAATAACTGCTAATGTTTTCGCATCAGCAGCTATCGCTTTAGTTCAGTGTATTAAATTTGGTTATTGGTTATTTTTACCCTCTTCCTTGATCCTGTAGTAATCTTCCATACTCAGGCTCAATTTCACATGGGTATCAGGTTTTGATTTTCGGTTGCTCAAGAGGCACACCGTCTCAACATTCGCCGTCCATGGGAACTGATCCACTGCCACCGCCTTCTCCACCACATACCCTCTCTGTCGGAACATCTCCAGGTCTCTGACAAGGCTGGTGGGCTTGCAGGATATGTAAACGATCCTCTCCACTCCGTAGGAGATAATCTTGGGCAGCGCTTTGGGATGGATACCGTCCCGGGGCGGATCCAAGATGATCAGATCCGGTTTCTCCTCCAACTCATCCAACACCTTCAGCACATCTCCCGCTATAAATTCACAGTTGGAAATTCCATTCTCCATGGCATTCCGTCCGGCAGCCTCCACTGCCTCCTCCACGATTTCCACTCCCACTACTCTTTCCGCAGCGGAAGCCATCATCTGCGCAATGGTTCCGGTACCGCTGTACAGGTCGAACACCGTCTTGTCCGGTTTTCCGTCCGGCCTGCCGCTTCCCAGCTCACCCACATATTCTCTGGCAGTCTCGTAGAGCACCTCCGCACTGTAAGAATTCGTCTGAAAAAAAGAAAATGTGGAAATCTTAAAACGTAGTCCCAGCAGTTCCTCATAGAAGTATTCTTTTCCGTAAAGCACATCCGTCCTGTCACTCCGAACCACATCCGCCCGAGAATCATTGACAATATGTAAAATGCCGGCAAAGCGGCCCTGTAGTCTGCCCTCCTGCTCCAGAGACAATAACAGCTTCCGGAAATCTTCAATCAATTCCGTTTCCGCTTTCTGAATAGCAATTTCCGCATCCTGTTTCACACTCTCAACACTTTGTACCATTTTCTCTTCACACAGCAGTCCCCTGTCCCGGCACTCCTGCCCGGCCTGCCTTTCCGGTTCCTGTTCCTTCCGATCGTCATCCTCCCCGTTCCTCCAGGGCGATTGGGAAGTAGTAACCAGTGCCACCAGGATTTCTCCTGTCTTAGACGCCTTCCGGACAAGCAAATGCCGCAGGTATCCCTCATGCCTCAGTCTGTGGAAATAGCTTACTCTCCGCTCCGCAAAATACTCCCGCACCGTCTTTAAGATCAGACGGTAGTCCGCGTCCACAATGGCACAGTCCTCCACATTCACTACATCATAGAAACTTCCCCGCTTATGCATCCCCAGCGCCAGAGGTCCGTCCTTATACTCATCCCCAAAAGAAAATTCCATCTTGTTACGATACTCGTAAGCCTTGGGACTTCCCTTGATGCCTTCCCAGATCCAGCTCTGTTCCTGTCCCGACAGCACACTGTCCAGCAGCTTCTTTACCTGCGCTTCCTTAATACGCAGCTGCTCCTCATAAGGAAGCGACAGATAAGTGCATCCTCCACATACGCCAAACCGGGAACACGGAGAGCCTGTTTCCAGAGGTGACTGTTCCATCACCTCCAGCAAACGGCCTTCCGCCTTCCCTTTTCTCACTTTATTCACGCTAAGCTTGATCTTCTGGCCGGGCAGGCTGTTCTTAACGATAACGGTTTCCTCCCCTGCCCGGACCACGCCCTTATTGGGGAAATCCACCCTCTCGACAATACCTTCATATACCTGGCCTTTTTTCATTATATACCTCTGTCTCGCTTTGGTGCGCATCCTTTTTCCGATTTAAAACCGTCTTTCCCTCCGATTACCGCGCACACCCTCATTTGCAACACCATACGGTCTGTGCATAGAGCGTCAGACACAATACCGCATGGCATATTTCTGCTCTTGCTTTGTCAGCCCGGGAAGCTCAAAAACTTATGCGCTTCCATACCTGCTGCCTTCCGTAACACAAAGATCCGTCAAAAAACGAATCTTCTTCAGACGGCCTATTACTTTTCCGCCTCATCAACGAAGAAATCGTCCTCGTCCATTTCCTCATCCTCAAAATCATCTTCGAACTCATCGTCAAAGTCCTCCAGATAATCAGGAGTAAAATAACGGTACACTGCATATGCAATACCGGCAACTGCAGCGATCACTCCGATCACAGCCAGCACCCATACTATGGTATTACATTTCTTCTCTTCTTCCTCTTTCCTTCTGAGAAGTTCGTTCAGTCTCGCGATATCCATTAAATTCTCAAGCTTATTCATAAGTCCATACCTCCGTTTATCTCTCCGGCAGTCATTCTGCCTTATTTCTTATAGCATACCACATTTGCCGTAAAATTACTACAATCTTTTCAACTTTGCAAAAGAAGCATACATGATTTTTTGCCCTGCTTTATCAAAACACACCGTTACCTTATAATCTCTGGGCTCCCTTGTAATATTCAGAACCTGCCCTTCCCCATACTTGACATGCGCCACCCGGTCTCCCACGCCATAGGTCAGCTCCGTATCCGGTTGTGTCGGCGCTCCCTTGGAAAGACCCACAATCTGATTCAGGCTGCCAATCCCTTTTGCAATAAAAGGTTTATCCGCCTTAACCAAAGCCTTGGGACGGTTGATGGCCCTGGGGCGAAAATCATTTGCCGGAGTCTGCCCCGCCCCGGATTGTCCCCTGGGCAGTCCGATCAGGTCGGAGAGCGCTTCCCTGCTGGCATATTTGGGAGCCGGTACCGTATCATCCATAAGGTCCGTGGGAATTTCCCTCACGAAACGGCTGACCGGATTGTACTGCGTCTCTCCCCTGGTCATCCGCATCCGGGCACAGGTCAGCGTCAGTTCGTTCATGGCTCTGGTAATCCCCACATAAGCCAGACGCCGCTCCTCCTCCACATCGGAAGGATCCTCGGAAATAATGTTCATATAGCTCGGAAACAAACCGTCCTCCATCCCCGCAAGGTAAACATGGGGAAATTCCAGTCCCTTTGCGGAATGCAGCGTCATC
>JAIEKC010000744.1:0-2598 GCA_029064505.1 Acetatifactor sp. | reverse complement strand
TGGGACGCTGCGGTTCCGGCTCCTGGTACCCAACGGCGTGGGACATTATTTATTATATTCCGATCCCCAGGTCTTCGATCCCACAGACCTGATCACCATCGCCCTCCGGCGGATCAACAATATATACCAGTTAGAAGTATTTACGGAGCCGGGAGACGCGGCGGAAGGCGATATGTGGTATGGCACGGAACGCCCGAGCCGTCTTCTGATGCACGACAACGACGCATGGATCGATACCGTTGAAAGCACCTATGTGGTAGACAGGGATTTCTGTACCGTCTATTTAAATGGTGCGGAACCGCTGAACACGATCTTAAACGATCTATGGCTTGGAGGTGATTAAATAAATGTTCCTATGCGGAAACAGCTTTGCCGGCGGCGCTCTGGCCTGTGCCCTTACGCCCACCGGCATGAAAAATATCAATTATGTGGAATTGAGGAACGGAATATACGACGGACTGTATCTCACAAAAGCCACAGACTCGGCACTGAACGGCGAATTTCCCGCAGAGTGGGATTTCGATACCATACTCTGGGCGAAATTCAACGGAAGCACCAACGCGGGCAATGTGGACTGGAACCTGGAAAACACATCTCACATCATCCTGAAAAGCAGGACCGAAGGCCATTTCCGTTGGAAGACGATCGCGGTCAGGGAAGTAAATGACACCGCCGATTTCGTGATCAATCATCCGGATTATTTCGTTGCTTCCGGGCAATCCGTGGAATATGCCATAGTGCCTGTTCTGTCCGGCCTTGAGGGAACTTACTCGACTACGAAAGTAACTTCCGGATTTACGAAAATGTTCTTAGTGGAAGGAAATGTAGTCTGGGGAACGGAGATCACGGACGGGTACTGCGATACCACCCGCAATATTCCTTCCTCTACGGTGGAACTGCTCAACAGCAGATATCCGGTTTTCATCCGGAACACCATTGCTGATTACGACACAGGCAGCTGTCAGGGTTCCTTCCTGCCCATTGTGGAGGAGAACGACTGCGAGCTTGCCTACAGCGAAGAATATGATTATCAGCGTATTACGTACCAACGAAAATTTATGGATTTTATCTCTGACGGTATTCCCAAAATATTAAAGCTCCCTGACGGAAGATTATGGCTGATACAGGTAACGCCCAATCCCTCCGACACCGCCGGTCAGGCGTATAATGACCGGTCCGTCTCCTGGACATGGGTGGAAGTCGGCAGCCCGGACTCGGAAGAGGATCTGTACTATCTGGGTTTCTCAGAGGTGGAATCGGAATGGTGGGGACAATAATGGCAGACAGGATCACACAGGAGGATCTGCTGATCGTTCTCCGGCAATCGGCAGCTCCTACCATAAAACTGAAGATCGAAGTATTGGATCAGGACCGGAGGATCACAGGCATTCTCGAGTGCGGCCTGACGGACGGCAGCATGTCCATATCCGGGGAATCGGACATAAGGCGCACTGCCGGCTTTGTGTTACAGCCCACAATGAAAGAAAAGCTGAAGCTCACGGAAAACAGCCTGCTGTGGCTGAACATGGATATCCGCATGTCAGTCGGTCTGTATGATCCGAAAACCGGAGAATACAGGTATTACCCTCTCGGATGTTATGTCTACACCGATACATCCGGCTCCTATGACGCGGCCGCCAACAGCCTGACCGTCAATTGCTCTGATTTTATGAAGAAGCTGGACGGTACCAGAAACGGCCAGCTGGGCGCATCTGTCATCCGCTATCCGGCATATGTGGAAAACGAGCAGACCGGCGAAGTGATAAGGTACAATGTCATCCGGGATGCCGTCATGGAAACCCTGCGGAATCTGGCAGGGATCACTGATTACAGGATAGACGACATGGGAGAACACAGGGCATTACCGGATTTCAACAGGAACTGGCTGCAGTACCGGAATGAAAATGTCACCTGGAACGCGATCCCCTATGACCTGGAATTTGCCTCCGGATGCAGCGTCCTGTCTATCCTGACCACCTTCCGCGACCTCTATCCCAACTATGAAATGTTTTTTGACATGGACACCAACGCCTTTATATGTCAGCTGAAACCCATGTGTTACGAAGACGATATCTATCTGGACAATTCTTTCCTCCAGAGAGTACTGATCTCCGAAAACACGTCGGTTGACATGACCACCGTGAGGAATATCTGTGAAGTGTGGGGAAAGGTGATCGAGACCGACTTTTACAGCGATGAATGTACCTATACAAATAATATTTACTCTTCTACCATACCTGGATATGAAAAGGGATATTACAACGGAGATATTATTAGCATGAGGATTCCATATACCAATCAAACAAATGCACAGATAAACATAAATAATTTTGGCACTATAGGTATTTATAATGAAGCTACAGAAGAGGGAATCAAAGCAAACGAATTAAAAGCTAATAACATATACTCTTTTAAAATCAAGAAAAAACATATAAGTGGTAAGGATGTGTTAAAGGCTTATTTATTAGGTCAATGGCAGGTACATGCAATAAATGTGTTAACTAATGGGAAGAACAGCTGACTCTAATGCACATATGCGAGGCCACGAGACGTCGATGAATCTGGTATGGCGTCTTCTGCTGGAGAAAAAAGAGAGGG
>JAIEKC010000743.1:0-2826 GCA_029064505.1 Acetatifactor sp. | reverse complement strand
TTTCATAACCTCCATGCCGTTCCTCTCAGGTATCATCAGATCCAAAAGAACCAGACTGTATTCTTCATCACAGAATATCTCACAGGCACTTTCGCCGTCATAGGCAGTCATCACCTCAAAATGTTTCGTCATCAGAAAATTCTTCAGCATATCGCTGATCTCTATATCATCTTCCACCAATAATATCTTCATTCTTACACCCTCGTTCCCGCCTCCGGTGAGCACTTATTTCAATACCGGAAGCTTTCGATCCAAACTTACACCCTTCTTCACCCGATCGTAATCTGATCACAGTATATGTCTCTCAATGTACCGAGCCACACCGTCCATATCATTGCTTTCCGTTATGAAATCCGCCGCGTCAAGAACCTCGTTGATAGCGTTGGACACGGCAACACCCACACCGCAATTCCTGATGGGCTCTGTATCATCATTGTCGTCTCCGAAATATACCGCATCCTCCGGTCCGATCCCTGCATCCTCCAACATGATCCGGATCCCGTTCCATTTGGTGGACGCGGTGCTCATGATCTGTATCAGTCTGCCCTCTGCCACCGTCATGTAGGTATCTGCAGTCAAAGCTTTTTCCACTTCTTTCCGTATATCGTTTTCCTTACAGCTGAGCAACAGCTTATATATAGTACTTTCTGTGGGTAAAGCCGGGAATCCTGTGAAAACTGCCGCATTCCATTCCGGAATCGGCTCATTTGAGAAAATACCCTCTCCCGTTTCCAATGACAGGACCAGGCCGGGTATCACAATTACCTTTTGGAGAATCTTTTCCGCGTCGGAAGGCATGATGCTGTTTTCCATCGTGTTATGAGACAGAATGATCCTTGCACCGTTTAATGTGGTCACCGCATCAAAGCCGATTTGATCACGATAGGCCAAGATGGCCCTCTCGGGACGGGCGGTTGCCGCCATAAGGGGAATTCCCCTTTCGCGGCACTTCTTCAACACGGTACAGGTATATTCCGAAACCGTCTTATCTGAGCGGAGCAAAGTCCGGTCCAGATCCGTTATGATCGCTTTCATACTGTTTTATCCTTCCTGTCATGTATTTGTATTATATCATTTATCCTGTCATACCGATCACCTTCAAAAATATCGGAAAAGACTGCTGCCCACAGGAATAAAAAGATACCGATGCCACGTGACAGCGCCAGAGGCATCGGCTGATATTTCTGTAAAAGGCTGACCTGATCAAGTATGGAACATCCCGTAACAGCATTATCGCCGTCTAAAAGAATATTACTATCACTTCCCGCTCAAGTCAACCGCTAACTGCTCATGATCACAAAACCTGCCGATATCATGTAACAGCCCATATCATTCAGTTCACCAGACGCACCACATCTCCTTCCGCCAGCTCTCTGTCCGCACTCAACACGATCCTGCTTTCCGGAGTGATGACCGCGCTTTCCACTGCCGCAAGACTGAGATTGGAATCGGTCAGAGCCACGCTTATCTTCCGTATACGCTGCTCCGCTCCCAAAAATCCCTCCTGTTCTTCCACTATATAGACAGAGTAAAGGCTATTTTCTTCCACTATGGCCTGGCGGGATATGACAGTGGAATAGCTTTCCGTCACAAACTGAAATTTCAGGGTGACTCCCTGGCCTATCGTCAGCTGCGCTTCAGGAAGTTCTACCATGGCCACATCATTGCCGTCCCGGCTTTCCACGTAGGAAATGACACCTTCCTGACGCTTCTTTTCGCCGTTCTCCGTTCTGTATTCCAGATCCACTCTGTCTCCGATGGAAAGATGATCCCGGCTTTCTTCATCCAGAACAAATTCGACGACTCCCGCATCCTCCCGTTTTACAAACAGCATACAGGCAGTGTCGGGGGTATATTCTCCCGCCCGCAGTCTGTTTTCCACAAGAAAACCCGCTTCCTCCGCACATACGACTCCCTGAGCGGAATAGAGTTCCAGAAGCTTTTCCAGAGACTGACGTCTCTGTTCCAGCCGATCCTTCACAGATACCGTTTCCGCCACGGCGTCATAGCTTCCCCGCTCCGTATCCGCATACTGTCTGTTCCATTCCCTGATCGCTTCTTCCTTTCGTATGACAGCTTCCTCCATCTCCAAAGCCGCCTGGCTCTCCGCCAGTTCACAGCTTTCCAAAGCTCCGGCATCACCGCCTGAGACCGATGAAAATGCTTCTTCCGCCCGCTCACGTGCCTGCCTCGCGGCCTCATAAGCCAGCCGCTTCTTCTCGATGGCAATATCAAGCTCCCGAAGCACGCTGTCATAATCCTCCCGCATACCGGCAAGGCTGTCTCGCTTTTCCTGCTGTTCCTCTCTCCTTCTTCCCGCTTCGTCCGCAAGAAGCGCCTCCTGATAGCGGATATCCGCCTCTGCCTCGGCGATCAGCAGCTCCAGATCCTCCGTCCGCACCTGGAACAACGGCGTCCCCGCCTTCACGATCTCACCCCTGTCCGCATATACCGTCTCCACAGGAAGCCCCGCCTGCACATAGATGCCATATTCCTGCTTAGGCCTCACCCTTCCCTGTAGAGTAATATAATGCGTTATGGTTCTCTGTTCCGGATATATGACAGTGACCTTTGGCATTCCGGAAGTATAGATTCCCTTTGTGATCAAAGTGCACACTGCCATAAATGCCAGAAAACATCCAAAACCTGCCATTACTCTCTTTTTCTTCTGTTTTTCCTGTACGTCCATATTGATAAATTTTCCTTTCTGTGATCTGCGCATTAAGGCCACTCCTGACAGCCGGATCATCACTGCTATTCAGAGCGTGTTTGAAAGCATCTCACAGACCGGAATGAATGATCCCCTTCTCCAGCGAGTCACTGAAT
>JAIEKC010000742.1:0-6446 GCA_029064505.1 Acetatifactor sp. | reverse complement strand
ACTTTATCCAACAGCTCCTGTTCAAATTCCCATCCGCCGCTGTTTTTTTCAAATGGATTAGCGGATACATGACCACGGTATCGATTATGCTGCAGCTCCTGTGTTATATGGCCCATATCTTCTTTACCGGCAGGCGTACCCCAGATGCAGAAGTGCAGCATATGTGCAAATTGGCTTATGACGGATCCGGACAAGGCTGGTATGGTGGAAAAGGATTCTTCAAGAATCTGTACTGCTTCAGGGCTGAAATGTATATTTCTGTGGAAAAGGCTGAAATTGGTTTCATCTATGATCCGGTTAAAAAACGGCCCCTTCATGTAGATGGACTTATCTTCATCAAATGCGAGAATCCAGCAAAGGCCGGGTTGGATGGAACAGATCATGGGAGCCAGACTTTGTTCTGTATGCTGTCTGATCTTTTCCTGCCAGAAATCAGAGAATAGCAGATCTTTATAAAGGGCTTCATGAGGGCAGTCGCTGCTAAGCACATGATAATCCCGGTCTAATTTCCAATTCCAAATGGTCTGGCAGCAGCCTGTTAATATGCGGTAAGCTTCCATACGACTGTCTTTGTCCATCATTATGGCAACCCTCCTGTTGTTCAGGTATCCGTATACCACAGTATGGAATACGGACACCTGCATTGTACCATCTTTATTATTGTTCCTCAATTATTTTTTCGGGAAACGCTGCCCGATCAGGAATTCCTTAGATTACCGGCTGCCAGTCCTTCCAACAGGGCTTCCGTCTGTGCGGACAGTCCCGGCATGATCAGGTCACGCTGTGCTCCAGGGCATTTTTTGCCAGTGCTCTGTTGGCAAGTTCTATTTCTGTGGGGGATGCGCCGATTCCTCCCCTTAATAATTGAGCTCATTAGAAAACCTGCTGTATTGTCTCAGTTTTTCTTTTTTGCGGCTTTCTTTGCAGCCTTTGCCGCACGCTTATCCAGAACTTTCTGATTCTCCGTATCAAAGTCTTTGCCGGTCTTTTGGCAATAGGCCTTCAGCTCCTGGATACGGTTTTCCTCCGCTTCCTGAGCCTGTTTCGCCCGCTCGCGTTTCTCCAGCTCGGACTGGGGGATATAGTCGATTCCCTTTGCTTCGCATTCCCTGCGCTTCTGATCCTCCAATGCAGCCTGAACGGTGGGCATGTGCTTCTCGATCTTGAAGAAGAATACAAAGAGGACAAAGAATAAAATTCCCGTGATCATGTTGCTGCCCTGATAAGAGAAGTTGATCCAGTTGGTGGCGCCTCTGGTCTGATCGGCATAGAGCAGGATCTCATTTCCTTTTTTGTTGATAAAGGAGCCTACAACCTCCGGCGTTGTGTAATTAGTGGCGGACAACCCCAGGTTGAACAGAGCCTGGCCGATGCCTTTAGAGAACATTTCCGCAAAACCCACGATGGCCGCAGTGAATCCCTCCACACGGATCCCCTGGGAATATTCCACATGGTCAATGCAATCGCCGATAAAGGTAAACAGAGAGTAGATAATGGCCATGGAGCCGATGGAGTAAATGGCCGTGCCGCCGTAGATAGCTCCGGTATTTCCCATATTGACAAAAGCAGACATAGCACCGACTATTGCGAATACGGAACCAACGATGATGACCCTGGTGCGGCCGAATTTTTTGAACATGGGCAGCAGGAGGATCAGGCCGGGTCCCATGGGGGAGAGGGCAATCATGGTAAACTTAGCCTGTATGGAGGCATATTCGCCATAGGCATTGCCGTTCACCACCCAGCCGCTGTAATATACCTGTGCCACGCCTCTCATGGCGTTAAACACCTGGTACAGCATGATCAGAATAATGAGCATGATCCAGTACTTATCCTTGTAAACTGCGTCATGAAGGATGCTTCCTTTACTTTGACCTCCTGCACGGTATTCCCGTCAACTCCGTACTGATTCCGTCTTTCCTCCGTGATACGCTCTCTGGTATAGAAATATTGGAGGAATGTCAGAGGAACGGCAACACAACACATGACTGCCATGCAAGCCAGATAACCGGTTCTTGTATTGCCTACCATTCCGCTGATGGCGGTAAGGATCGTGGGGAATAAAATAGAGATCATACCCGTACCGATATTTTTCGTGATCTGTCCGGCCATGGAATTGTTTTTCCGCTGTTTAAAGTTTCTGGTGGACAGAGCGGCTGACAATTCATAAGACATATACCACATGGTGTAGCCCACGGAATAGAACAGGTTATAGGCGATAACGATCCAGACAGCCATGACCGCCGGGTTGGAAAAAGGTATCCAGAACAGCATCAGTAAGCTGACCACCATGACAGGAAGGCTTAAGATCATCCAGGGTCTCAGTTTTCCCTGACGGCAGGCAGTGTTATCCAGGACCTTTGCCATTAAAACATTAGTGATGGCATCCAGGATCTTGGAGAGCAGAGGGAACAGAACCATAAAGCTGGCGATCCAGAGTCCCCGGCTGGCGGTGAAGCCAAGTACATCCGTCAGATATTGGTTAAAATAACTGTTGACAATGGATTGCAGCAGCATGGCGCCAAAGGGGCCTGCCACATAACCAAGCCAGAGTTCTTTCTTTCCTACATTGGCAGAAGTGATCCTGGTATTCCAGAAGCTTCCCTGAAATGCATTTGCCAATAAGCCGTTTTCTGATTTTGCCTGTTTTGACATAGATTTCTCCTTTCGCTACTCTTTGGTTCTTCCAATCGTGATATCGGTTAAGTGTTCATAATACTCCGCAATGGCGCTGTGATCTTTCTGACCGCCATCGTGGCTGTGCATCCATTGCATGACTTCCTGTACGGCTGCAGTCATGGGAACAGGCGCGCCTACACTGTGGGCGCAGTCCAGTGCATTGTTCAGATCCTTGATATGCAGATCGATCTTAAAGCCCGGCTTATTGTCACCGGCGATCATCATGGGAGCCTTTGCGTTCATGACGGTGCTGCCTGCCAGTCCGCCCTTGATCGCCTGAAAGACCAGCTCGGGATCCACACCGGCTTTCTGGGCAAGGGTCAGAGCTTCGGCAAGCGCCTGGATATTGCAGGCCACAATGATCTGGTTGGCCAGCTTGGTGGTGTTTCCGGCGCCCACATCACCGCATAGTACGGCGGATGCGCCCATGCACAGCAGGATATCCTTACATTTGTCAAATATTTCCTGTCTGCCGCCCACCATGAACGAAAGGGTTCCGTCTATGGCTTTGGGCTCGCCGCCGGAAACAGGGGCATCCAGCATATGGATACCTTTTTCGGACAGCGCCCGGCAGATTTCCTGGCTGGCCACCGGATTGATGGAGCTGCAGTCCACCAGGATCTGCCCCTCATGCATATGGGAAAGCAGTCCGTCCGCCCCCAGGATGACTTCTTTTACCTGAGGAGAGTTGGGGAGCATGGTAAAGATGATGTCCGCCTCTTCACCGATTTGTTTCTTGTCAGAAGGGACAGCGCCGCCGGCAGCGGCTTCCTCCACCGCTTTCTGACTCCGGTTCCAGACCAGCACCTCATATCCGGCAGAAACCAAATTGCGCACCATGGGTTTTCCCATGATACCAAGACCGATAAATCCGATTTTCATGTGTATACCTCCTATTTTTTGAGCACGATGGCTTCATATTCCTTTAATTGATCTAAAACAAGACAGTGTCCCTGGACATCGACTGTCCCGCCGTTTAATGTATGGATCTCCTCAGGTTCGAAATCCAGCTCCAGCCGGATTCCGGAAATCGGCAGGGGAGGGAAGTAGCTGTTGGCAAAACAGCCGCTGGTATTGACCAGCTGTATGACCTGCATATCATCCTTGGCGGAGAGCGTCACCTCGAACATGGGGCTGGAGTCCGGTGCAAGGCTTGATACATGAGCCAGCCCGGACAGGACATCCTGCAGCAGATTCAGGCTGTTCTGATATCCTTCGTTCCTATACATGGCTCCAAGCCGGAAGGGAATGGTGATTATCTGTCCCAGACCGCAGGGATTCACTATGATGCCTGGGACGGCAGTGATATTCTGCTCTGTATAATAACAGCGTTCCGGAGGCCCAAAGGGATGTTCATCGATCAGATGCAGCCAGGTGGCAGCAGTTTTTGCCGGCTTAACCAACATAATATTCTGGCCGGGGGCGATATACGGAGCATCTGCACAGTGATTAAAAATGTCTTTTTCATTCTCGTCCAGAGCAAATACTGCTGACATTGCATTGTGCCTCACTTCTGTGATTTCCTCAATACCCTGATCGGGAAGACGGGTTTCCCCGGTTGCAATGACTGTTCCCCCCTGTCTGGCAAAATCGGTAAAAATGTCAGTCTGTGCGGGCTTTAATCCTTTCAGATCTCCCAGGATGACGGTGGTTATGCCCTGCAGCTGATCCTTGCCCTGCAGCTCGTCAAGATTCATTTCGTCAAAGGGAATGTGGCTTTCCGTCAAAGCCCGGATCCATCCGGCTGTCTCAGAATCTGTACGCTGCCACATGCCTCTGCGCAGTAGCAGAACCTTTGCGGCGCTTTGCAATCCTGTGTAGAGTGCCTGATGTGTCTGATGGAATTCGAACACTCTTTTTGTGGGAGCAAAGCCGGATCTGTCCGCATGATTGTCCAGAGTGCCCATAATGTACATGCTGACACAATTGCTGTTGGCCAGATTCTGCCACTGGCGCAGCTCCATCAGTGCAGGAGATACGGAGGTATCGCGGTAGCGGAACCCCATAAAGTCAACGCTGGCATTGTCGCTGGGGCGGAGACGTTTCCTGCCCGCACTGAGGCGGCTGTTGCTAGAAGCGCTGTAGAGCCATTGCGGGCGTCCGATTTCCGTATTGCTCTCACTTCGTATGTAATCCAGATTGTTCATGCACAGATCTTTCCGGATGGATTTGACGAGATCACGCATTTTGGCTTTATGTCTGTCTGTAACCCCTTTTTTGAAGGCCATGTATTTTAAATAATCAGGATCCTTAAAATCATCTGTCAGCGGCACCTCCAGGCCGAACTGTTCCCGGAATCTGCGTGTGCAGTTGTCGCAATGACAGGGGCCGTAGTACTTGCCGCTGTAGTCCACGACCAGAAAACCGCTCATGTTGCAGAATACGCCGTCAAAAGGGAATCTGGTCAGGACTTCCTCCAGGATTTCGAACAGGACTGTCTGCTGATAATCTCCGTTGGGACAGACCTGTACATCACCGTTATAATTCATGATTTCGCCCTTGGAAGTCCGGTAAGCCCACTCGGGATGTTTTTCATACAGATCGTAATGCACCTTGGAGAAATCGGTCCGTGCGATCACCCGTATTCCTTCTTCATGACATGCATCGATCAGCTGCGCCAGACTATCACCGTGAAGAAACTGGCTGACAGCGTGGTAAGGGTGCTCTGTCTCATAGCTTGCCAGTATACCGGCGCTGTTTAAGGTGACCACGGTAGCGCCAAAGTCTTTCAGCTGTTTTGCATACTCCCGGGCATTTATATTCTCCATGTCAATCTCACGCAGATTGGTCTGTATCATGCGCCAGGGATAATTTTCCCACCAATGCTTTTCCAATGTTTACTCCTTTCAATTCCGCATATTTTACCGTTTGGTCAGCAGGCTTTTTCTGGTGACCAGATTGACAAAGCCTCCGCCTTCCTTATAAGCTCTGATGTTATCAAAAACAAACTTAAGCATACGTTCCTCCCTGTCGGGGAGCTGGGGGGTGATATGGGGGGTTATGATAACGTTTGCCATATCCCAGAAAGGACTGTCCGCAGGGAGTGGCTCTGTCTCAAAGGTATCCAGTCCCGCACCGGCAATCCGGTTGCTTTGCAGAGCATCGATCAGGGCAGGCTCATTGATCAGGGCTCCCCGGCCCATATTGATCAGATAAGCGGATTCTTTCATGGCTGCCAGTTCCCCGGCACCGATCATATGCCAGGTACTGTCGTTAAGTTCAATGGAAAGAACCACATAATCACATCCGGACAGAAACTGCTTAAGGTCATCCCCGTCCCGGGAACCGAACATTTCATCAATATACGGTTCCGGTGTCCGTGTCCGTCTCCATCCCAGGACTGTCATGTCGAAACCTTTGCAGAGTCTGGCAAGTTCCAGTCCGGTCTTTCCTGCGCCGATGATCCCCACTGTTTTCCGATACATTCCGGTCCGCATAAAATACTCCCGGCCCGCTGCCCATTGATGTCTGGTCTGGGCACGCTGGAGACCCGGCAGGTCGTAGGTCAGAGCCATCATGAACATCAGTGCATGTTCCGCAAGGGCCGGGGCGCTGCGTCCGCTGGAGCTGGTAAGGATGATGCCCCTTTCAAATAATTCTTCCGAAACAGATCTTTCCACACCGGCACGGCAGCAATGTATCCATTTCAGGTTCGGGCTTGCCAGGACACAATCCTCCACATCCCCGTTCATGATGGCCACATCCACCTCCATGGATGCCTCGGCGATGTTTTCTTTTGCACCGGGGCCGAAGGGTATACAGAAAGT
>JAIEKC010000741.1:0-3072 GCA_029064505.1 Acetatifactor sp. | reverse complement strand
ACACGGCAGGCGGCGGCAGTACATTTACCTGTTATATTCCAATGGGGTGATCCGGAATGAACGGAGATTTTAATCCGCTGTCAATATCCCAATGTTTTTAATGCTTTCATTGCACTTTCCTCACCCTGTTCAGCCGATTTCTGAAACCACTCGGCTGCTGTTTCGGTATCCTGTTCCACCCCCATACCTTTCACATAAAAGACTCCGACTACATACTGGGCATAGGCATGACCCTGTTCAGCCGCTCTGGTATACCAGTCTAAGGCTTCCTCATAGTCCTGTTCCACACCCTGCCCGTTCTTATAGCAGATTCCCAGACTATACTGGGCATCCATATAGCCCTGTTCAGCGGCTTCGGTATACCACCTGACTGCTTCTTCGTAATCCTGCTCCACTCCTTCTCCGCTCTTATAACAGATTCCCAGATTATATTGAGCTGCCGCATGGCCCTGCCCGGCAGCCTCGGTATACCATCTGACTGCTTTCTCAGGATCCGGTTCAACCCCCAATCCGTTTTTATAGCAATGTGCCAGATTGTTCTGCGCTTCGGCATATCCCTGTTCAGAGGCCTTGATGAACCATTGGACAGCCTGTTCATAATCCTGCTCCACTCCCACACCGCTATAACAGCAATAACCCACATAGCACTGGCATTCGGCATCTCCCTGTTCGGCGGCTTTTCCATACCACCTTACGGCCTGTATGTCATCCTGTCCCACACCCCGGCCGGTCCTGTAACAATGTGCCACATTATACTGCCCGTCAATGTCTCCCTGTTCAGCAGCTTTCATATACCATAAAAATGCCTTTTCCGGATCAGGTTCCACTCCTCTGCCACGCTCATGACAGCCGCCCAGATGACACTGCGCAGCGGCATTCCCTTGTTCAGCGGCTTTGGTATACCACATCACGGCCTGTTCATAATCCTGTGCTACGCCCTTGCCATTGTCATACATATTTCCCAGATTATATTGGGCGGAAGCGTCTCCCTGTTCGGCGGCTTTGGTATACCACATCATGGCCTGTCCGTAATCCTGCTCCACACCGATCCCTTTCTCATAATAGCATCCCATATTGTATTGGGCAACGGGCTGTCCCAGTCCGGCAGCCTTGATACACCACTCCAGCTCCTGTGCAGAATCCTGTTTTACACCTTCGCCGCTGCCATATAGCTTTGAGAGCATGAGCATTGCATCCGGATCTCCTGCTTCCGCGGCTTTGGTATAGCATGTCACAGCCTGATCATAATCCCGGTCCACACCCCGGCCGTCTTTATACAGATTCCCCATGTTGTACAGGGCGACAATATTCCCTCCCTTAACAGCTTCCGCACACCATTTTGCCGCTCGTTCATAGTCCTGCTCCACACCTCGGCCGTCAAAATAGCAGTTTGACAGTGCAAGCTGTGCATCCGTATACCCCTGTTCAGCCGCTTTTCCATACCATGCCACAGCCTGACTGTAATCCGGTTCCACACCCATGCCTTTCTGACAGCACAGTCCCATATGGTATTGAGCTTCCGCATGACCTTCTCCGGCTGCCTGTTCATACCACATGACAGCTTTCGTATAGTCCTGTTCCACCCCGTCTCCCCAATAATATAAGCCTCCCAACGCTTCCTTTGCCGAAACACTTCCCTTTTGGGCCGCTTTCAGATACCAGTCTGCGGCAGTCTTGAAATCCTGCGGCACGCCGTCACCATTGGCATAACAGACCCCCACATTGAACAATCCCATGGAATTACCTTTCGACGCCGAACTCTGAAACAATTCTACGGCTCTGACTTTGTCCTGAGGTACACCATGTCCGTAGAGATAACAGTTGCCCAGATTGCACCGGGCATCTGAATTTCCCTGCTCTGCGGATCTGGTATACCATTCTGCCGCTTTCTCATAGTTCTGCTCCACGCCGATTCCCTTTTCATAACAGTTAGCCAGATTAAACTGTGCCCATTCATGTCCCTGTTCGGCCGCTTTTGTATACCACATCACAGCCCTTGCAGCATCCTTGTCCACACCGTATCCGCGCTCATAACAGATTGCCAGGTTCTGCTGTGCATCCATGTCACCGCCTTCGGCACCTTTTGTGTACCAATATACGGCCTTCTCATAATCCTTCTCCACACCATGTCCGCAATCATAGCAGTACCCCAGGCTCCGCTGCGCAGCCGCATTGCCCTGTAAAGCCGACTTCTCAAACCATAAGACGGCGGCGGCAAAATCCTCTTGTACATAAACGCCGTATTTATAGCAGTTTCCCATCATATCCTGTGCAGGCGCATATCCCGATTCTGCGGAAATACGGCATCTCTCCACATCAAATTCAGCATCTCCCCACTCCACATCATATACTGTGATATTGTTTTCCCCGGTCATTTCATTGTACCCCCTTTTCGTTTTGCACAGACTCCCGGAATGTCAGCATCCCCTGAAACCAATTTGAAAAAATACCGCAACCCAAGGAGATCACGGTACTTTCAATCCTTTCGACATTTTCAATTCATAAGGAATATTCAGAACTTGCCTGCCTTGGCAGCTTCCTCAATGCCCATTTTTAAGGTTATTGACGGTTTGGGTATCTGCCAACCTAATGCTCTCATAAATATACTTACACTCAAAAATATATACGGAACGCCTTGATTGTGTCTCTCTTTTACACTTATCAAAGAAACTTTCATCTAAAATAATAGTATTGTCAACCATACTTCTAATTTTATTTACATTCTGCCCTTTCACTCCAACTACAACAGCAATTTTTCCTATGTTTTTTAATATCTCATACACTTTGATATAATCAGTATCTGTACTTAAAAAGAAAGCGATGTCATATGAATTGTAAAATGCTTTACTTATTGCATGAACAGCTAAATTTATGTCAGTTCCTTTCTCCACCTTATAATATGTATTCTTTTTATCTATCTCCATAGGAATTGTTTCATCAATCGGACGTGCAACATATCTGCCTTCTATTACATCTGTATGTGGTGCATTTTTCATTCCTGTAACCCAATTATAATAACTCTCAAGATTTGTATCTTTCATTAAAAAATCATCAGGTTTAGGTATAAATATA
>JAIEKC010000740.1:0-4798 GCA_029064505.1 Acetatifactor sp. | reverse complement strand
GCTCCTGCAGGGAGCTCAGATTCCGGACAGTCCGGATCAGCAGGTCGTGTTCCTCATGTCGTTTTCTCATCCATTTTGTTTCAAGGCCAAGCTTTTCCACCGCCCATTCAAAGAGTGACACGATCGTCTTTACTCCGGTAAGGATGACAAAGAAAGCTATAACCACGGATGAGAAATTTACTCTGGTCAATTCCATGATTTCATTCATTTTCTTATGTCCGCCTATGCTTTGCTGCCCACAATCTGCCCGATCGTCTGTTTTACCTTGTCAAAGCCCGCCATGGATACCAGGCCGCTTGCCAGTCCCATCAGTATCATATAAATGAAGCAGTCAGCGGTAAAGGGAACTGCGTTGAGCTGATAATATACGGCAGTGCCTCCGCTTCCGATGATAAGTGCAGTGATAAGCGCAACGACATTGCAGGGCAGATCCGCCTCATCGGCAGCAAGATTTTTGATGCATTCGGTGACAAGGCTGCTGACCGCGGAAAAGGCGGAGAGCATAGTTAAAAACATGGTTACATCCATAAAGTGATTCCTCCTATAGCTTTTTTACATATTTGTCGGATACATTGATCCATCCGGCTCCGGACTTTAAACGTCCCCAGGTGCCCTGTGTTTCAACGATCGTGTATATGACTCCTTTTCCGGCTCCGTTGGTCTGAACGACGGTGCCATTGGGGGTTTTCCGGATATTGAGGTTGTCTAGGAGCCTGACCCGGTAGGGTTTTGTTTCGGTTTGATCTGCGGGGCCGTTCGGAAGGGTAGTACCGGTTTGATCTGCGGCACCGGATAAGCGGTTTCTCAGTTCGATCCATTTGGAGCTGTCCTGACCATACCAGCCCTGCCAGCCGGGACAATGCTTTCCGTTCACGTCAAAATGGCGGTATACATTGGAGATGGGAATGTGATATTTTTCCATTAGTTCCTTTCCCAATTTTACCGCGTTTTCCAGGGTGGCCTCCGGGACGGCTCCGTTGGAGGAGCACATTTCAATGGAAATGCTGTTTGTGTTGGTTATCCTGCCGAACATGGAACCGCCGCCGGTGAAACTGCAGTCGGACCATTTCGCGCCGCCGACGGAGTATGCGGTTTTCAGGTCTTCCACGGACTGATATATGTCATGCTCGTCCACAAAGTAGTGAGCGGACGCCTTGACAATGTTGTTCCGGAAATAATTGGCGTTTGATGCGGCTTTATCGGTCTTATTGGCGGTATAATGGTAGACAAGATAGAGGATCGAAGAGGCATTTCTTGAACCGCCGTAATTGGCCGGATTGGCCGGGAGTGTCTGTATGTTAAGGTTCACGGGTTTTATCACCTCCGCTTGTGTATCGTATTTTGTAAGATGGTATCTGCTGATCACACTCATCAGGTTTTCCACATATTTCAGGCTGGTGGCATATCCGTCTTCTCTGATATTTGTGAGATATGTCTTTGGCACGGTCACTTCTTTGAGATTGGCGTAAGCCGGAATATTGATAAAGTCAAAATATCCCTGTACGCCGCTTTCCATATCGGGAAATTTCATCCATTGCATGGCGGAGACAGTGTATGTACCGTCGGGGTTCTGCTCGGAGCCTGTCTTATGGTAAATGCCGCATGCCGTAGGGCATCTGTCCGCCCGGTACTTTAGACCGAAATAATTATTCGCACATACGGCCAGTTCAGAGGTCCCGGATGCGGATTCCAGCACCGCCTGTGCTATAATGGGCGAACACACCCGAATGCCGTACCTGGGTGCGTATTTCTGTATATGAGGAGCGATCTGTTCTATAAATCCTATGGAAATCACCTCCGATCCATTTATTTCCGCGGGCAATGAGTCAAAGTCCCGGACATTTTAAATCCCTGGAACCCTGGCGAATGCGGCGAGGGAATTTTCCCGGGAAACAGTTTCCTGTATCTGCCGCTGCGGTTGATTTTGCAGGCTGAACACAGCTGGCAGAGGATCGATCCTGCTGCAGGATCCTGCACAGGAGGATCTCGACACAGCTGTCCTGCATTGACAATAGAGCGCTCACAGGAGACATCGCAGAGCAGCGACGCATTGTTTCAGTGTATCGCACACATAATTCAATTCTTCTTTTGTCTCCTGCCCGCTGAAGCTGAAACGGATGCAGCTGTGAATATCTTCTTTTCTCATCCCAATCGCAGTCAGAGCGGCGGAAGCGGACAGCTCCCCGCTGTTGCAGGCCGAGCCGGTGGAGACCCGGATGCCGTTCCTGTCCAGCAGGAGCATCAGCGATTCGCCTTCAACGCCTCTGAAGCAGGCATACAGGTTATGAGGAAGCCGGTCTCCGGAGCCGACGGGAGCGCCGATCAGATACCAGTCGGGAATATGGCGGATCATGTAATCATATACATGGTCCCTGTTATCCGGGGAGACGGAAGAGTAGTCGTATTCGTCAACGGCCATGCCCAGAGAAGCGATTCCCAGAACATTCTCCGTGCCGGCCACAATGCCGTCCTGCTGGCTGCCGTAAATGAGCGGTTTGAGCTTTAGGCTCTCCTTTTTCCACAGTATCCCGATCCCTTTCAGGGCATGGAGCTTGTGTCCGCTGAAAGTCAGGATATCTGTATATTCTTCCCATGATTCCATATCAACACGGCAGGAGGGGATATAACCGGTGGCATCAACGATCAGAATGCCGTTGTGGCCGTGTACGATACGACCGATCCCGGCAATGTCATTGATCGTACCGAATTCTGAATTGGCGGCTTCCACACAGACGAGAGGTTTTCGGAAAGAATGCCGTGTGAGGGCGGTTTCCAGTCGGAAGAGATCGAGCTTTCCTTCGGAGTTTACTTCCAGCGGGGTATATCGGTTACAGGCTTCACACACTTTCAGCATGGACTTGTGAGAAGTGGGAGAGTAGAACACCTCATACGGATCTTTCCGCGGGTCCTCAGAGATCAGGCCCCTGACTGCAAGGGTGTTTGACGCCGATCCCGACGGAGTAAAGTAAATATTCTTTGCATCCGCGCGGATAAACCGGGCCACCGACTGCCGAGCCCCGGTTATGATCTGTCTGGGAATTTCGCCCGCCGAATGTAGGGAGGACGGATTGCCGTACCGGTCTAATATTTTCAACAGACGGCTTTTCACGTTCCCGCTTAAGGGGGTGGTGCTTGCGTTATCAAGATATATCTGCATTGTCATGCCTCCGACTGAGCTTTTGGTTTGGGGGTGGAATGTATTCCGACCGGAGTCTGCCTTGACAATTCGATCCCGGCAAAGTACTTCCCTGCGCATTCCAGGGAGCATGCCACTCTTCTCCAGCGGAACATGGAGCTGTCGTTTGCGCAGTCGGCGCAGGGAGTGAACATTTTACCGCATATTTTACAGGGCTTTTGTACTTTCTGAGACATCTGTGTCCTCCTTATGCAAGTATTTCTTCCGGATTTTTCGTCCTGGAGGCTCCCGGCGGCCTGCTGAAATCCTTTGTCGTAAATTTCAGCAGTCTTCCCTTTAACTTCTTGTGGGGACTGTATGGTTCATTGGAGGACAGGGTGGTCCTGCCGGTGCCGGGGAACTTTTTACCGCAGAGTATATGCTCCAGCTCGCAGGCCGCTTTGTCGTACCAGAGGCCGGTCTGTCCGTTTTCATCGTATCGGACAGCCGCTTCATGGCACACGACATAGAAGCATATGGTGAGGTTCCGAAAGGTATTGTTCTTCGGATCTGCAGAGGAGCTTATATCGAAATTGATATACCGCTCCGTTCCCGTGAATGTGTCGGGTATGTATTCATGAGGAAAGGAATAGCGGAAAGGGATTACCTGTTCCGGATCGGTCTCTTCCTCACATCCAAGCAGCCTGACCAGTTCCCCGGAACTGCAGATCTCATTCATGATCTTGTTTTTGTACTCTGCTGTTTCGCAGCTTTTCGTTTTACTGATGATGATCACCTCCTGTAGTATTGCAGCAGGCGGCGGAGCAGACAGGCTTTATGGCCCGGTGCGGCGCCTGCATGTGGACGAAGTCAGGTTTCATGGCCCGGTATATGGCGTGGAACAGGCAAATTTGCAGCCGACATCGAGTCAGTATCGGACTGACATATGGCAACGGTAAACCGGCATCGGGCAGAAGGTCGGCTGTCGGCTGCGCATCATATATCAGGAGTATCCCTGCTTCGTATTCATTAATTTCAGTACATCCGGGTCTTTTTTCAGATAGGCGAGATCGGGATTGTAGGCAAAGAAATTGTCGAACTGCCGTTTGAAATTGGGGTCGGATGTTCCGCGCTTCATTTTATCCGTCCATTCCTCGAAGGATCTGGTGATATAGTGGCGGATCTTACCATATCTGTAAATTTCCGGGGCGCCCTTTCTTGATTCCACATACAGGTCGTGGTAGCTGTTAAGATGATCCTTATGGTCCGCGTTGACAACCCGCTCGCACTCGTCCAGGCCGACGCCCAGATGCACATACATGAAATGGGTCCTGCAGGGCTGCAGGAATACTTTGCCCCACAGTCCGTAGGGATCGGGACAGGGTCTGGGGAAAGTTTCCTTCATGGATGCGCCGCGCCTGTTGATATGACCGTTGGCATTGTACAATTCCCAGGGGAGCCAGACGCAGAAATCATCCTCAAATTCATGGAGGAATTCCCGGATATCTTTCTCCGTGTCCACAAATTCATCCGTATCGAAGAATCCGATCCAACGCGATTCCTCCCCGTAGTGGGACAGACAGTGTTCATAGAACTCATACTGCATTTTTTTTCGGTATTCCGTAAAGGAAGTTACGGTGCATCTGTTGTCGAATCTGCCGTTGTCGATCCGGTGGATCGTAT
>JAIEKC010000074.1:0-4725 GCA_029064505.1 Acetatifactor sp. | reverse complement strand
CGGGACGGGTAACTGTGGTGACCATGTTGTTTTACTTGTAATTCCCCGCCGTATTTAATATAATAGGAGCAGAGCGTAAAAGGAAATGACATATTATGGGTATTGTAAAGACACAGGAAGTTGTATATGAGTATATTCGGCGTGACGAGGAAGGCAATGTGGAGGGAATCACAACAGCGGTGGATCACGTCAGTCTGGATATTGAGCAGGGACAGTTCATTGCCATTCTGGGCCATAACGGTTCCGGAAAATCCACCCTTGCCAAACATATCAATGCCATACTAACACCTTCGGAGGGTACTGTCTGGGTGGATGGCATGGACACTGCCCGGGAGGACAATGTGTGGGAGATCCGCCAGGCGGCGGGCATGGTATTCCAGAATCCCGATAACCAGATCATCGGCCAGGTGGTGGAGGAGGATGTGGGTTTCGGCCCTGAAAATATGGGGATTCCCACCAAAGAGATATGGGAGCGCGTGGAGGAGAGCCTGAAGGCGGTGGGCATGTATGCCTATCGCAAGTATTCTCCCAATAAGCTTTCCGGCGGACAGAAGCAGAGGGTGTCAATTGCCGGAGTGTTCGCCATGCACCCCAAATGCATTGTGCTGGATGAACCTACCGCCATGCTGGATCCCAACGGACGGAAGGAAGTGATCCGTGCCGTGAGAGGTTTGAACCAGGTGGAAGGGGTTACGGTCATCCTGATCACTCATTATATGGAAGAGATCATCCATGCGGACAGGGTCTTTGTCATGGACAAAGGCAGGATAGCCATGGAGGGAACGCCCAGGCAGATTTTCTCCCAGGTGGAGAGGCTTCAGGAACTGCGTCTGGACGTGCCCCAGGTGACACTCCTTGCCCATGAGCTGCAAAAGCGAGGCATTGCCCTGCCGAATGGTATTTTGACCATCGGGGAGCTTGCGGACGCATTGGAGCGGCAAAAGGCGTAGAATTGTGGTTTTGACGCAGAGCGCCGGTGTGTTGTCTCATTGATATCCGGTACTCCGGCGCGGAAGGATCAGAACTGGATTTTTGGATAAGGAGTTTATAAGCCATGTCGCTTATTTTGGATCATGTAAACTATATATATGGCGAAGATACTCCCCTTGCCGTCAAGGCGTTGGACGATATCTGTCTGACCATACCGGACGGTCAGTTTGTGGGGATCATCGGGCACACCGGATCGGGCAAATCCACTCTGATGCAGCATTTGAACGGTCTGATCAGGGCAAGCTCGGGGCATGTGTACTTTAACGGGGAAGATATTGATGACAGGGATTTCGACCGGAAGAAGCTGCGCAGCAGGGTGGGACTGGTGTTCCAGTATCCGGAGCATCAGTTGTTTGAGATAGACGTGTTCTCCGATGTCTGCTTCGGCCCTAAAAATCTGGGATTGAGCAAGAAGGAGGCAGAGCTTCGCGCCTATGATGCGCTCCGGAAGGTGGGACTTCCGGATGAACTGTTTTACCAGTCGCCCTTTGAACTGTCCGGCGGACAGAAGCGGAGGGTGGCCATTGCGGGAGTGCTTGCCATGGAACCGGAGGTGCTGATCCTGGATGAGCCTACGGCGGGACTGGATCCCAGGGGCAGGAATGAGATCCTGCAGCAGATCAAGGGACTGCAGACAGAAACGGGAATGACAATCCTGCTGGTGTCCCACAGTATGGAGGATGTGGCGGAATATGTGGACCGCATCATTGTTATGAACAGGGGAAGTATCCTGTATGATGATGTTCCCAAGAGAGTGTTCAGCCATTACAGGGAACTGGAAGAGGTGGGACTTGCGGCGCCCCAGGTGACTTATATTCTGCATGAACTCAAGAGAAGAGGATTGGATGTGGATCTGAATGCCACCACGATCGAAGAGGCGGCTGATACGGTGGAAATGGCTTTAAAAAGGTAGCAATTGTCCGACAGAACCGGGGGCATTGCCTGGAGGGAAAGGTCACAAAAAATGTTTTTCAGCAAAGAACAGTTGCAAGTATAGGGAAGAAAAATGCTCAGAGATATTACATTAGGACAATATTATCAGACAGACTCGGTGCTTCACAGGCTGGATCCCAGAGTGAAGCTTGCCGGAACACTGCTGTACATTATTTCTTTATTCTTTTTCCGCAATTTTATAGGTTATCTCATCGCCGCCGTCTTTCTGGCAATGGTGATCAAGCTTTCCCATGTGCCCTTTAAGTTCATGGTGAAGGGGATGAAGGCCATACTTTTTCTGCTGCTCATTACGGTGGTATTTAACCTGTTCCTGACTCCGGGAGAGACCCTGATCTCTGTATGGAGGCTGACGGTCACCAAAGAGGGGCTGCGGACAGCGGTTACAATGGCGGTGCGGTTGATCATGCTGGTGATCGGCTCCTCCATTATGACGCTGACTACCACGCCCAACAATCTGACAGATGGCATGGAAAGAGGAATGCGCCCCTTAAAGGTATTCCGGGTACCGGTGCATGAGGTGGCCATGATGATGTCCATTGCGCTGCGGTTTATCCCCATCTTACTGGAGGAGACGGATAAGATCATGAAGGCACAGATCGCGCGGGGGGCGGACTTTGAGAGCGGCAATCTCATCAGGCGTGCAAGGGCTCTTGTCCCGCTGCTGGTGCCCCTGTTCATCTCCGCGTTCCGCCGTGCGAACGATCTTGCCATGGCGATGGAGGCGAGATGCTACCGCGGCGGTGAAGGCAGGACAAAGATGAAACCGCTGATATACCAGAAGCGGGACAAAACGGCATATCTCTGTATTCTGGCTTATCTGGTGGTGAGTATTGTTTTGGGAAGGATAAGGATATGAGGGGAACGGCATATCGTTGTAATACAATATTAAAATATGCATTATTGGCGATATGTACACCGATAGCTGTTTTCCTGGTATATTATAATACCTGTTATTCCATGCGTCAGAAAGAGATACTCTTTGGCCTGACCATACTGGAGACCCGGGATTCCCCGGCTTTACATCTGTTGACGGCAGTACTGTTTCTGTTCATAATGCTGACCGCACGGAGAGTGAAACAGGATGTTTGCAGGGAGAAAGGCCTGTCTCCGCTTCTGAGTGCGGTCATGGTATGCACCATGCTTTTCTGTTTTATCTGGGTGACAGAGGGTAATTTCTATGCACAGAACGATTCGCGATATGTGCTGGAGTGTATGGAGCGAATGCGGAACAACGATTATTCGGATCTGCGGCCGAATGGATATCTGGGAATGTACAGGCAGCATTTTGGGCTGATCACACTGTTCCGCTTTCTGTTTTTTATATCCGGATCAACGGATGATATCGTGATCCAGTTTTTCAACTGTCTGTGTGTTCCCGTCATCATTTACGCAGGGGTTCGGATTTTGATGGAACTGGATGCGGCGAAAGGTTCCGGGATCGGGTATATTATCCTTATGATATTTTGTTTTCCGCTCTTTTTATATACTCCGTATGTGTATGGCGAGATCATATCCGTAACGGCAGGTATGCTGTTCATATGGGCGGCGCTTTGCTTTATAAAAAGGGGGAAAGCGGGTGCGTGGGCGGCAATGGCGGCCAGTGCGGTAATCGGAAATATGGCGAGGGGAAATTTTCCCATATTGCTGATCGCTTTTGGCATTATGGCTCTTTTGTACAGTGTGCGGAGAAAGAACTTTACACTCATCCTGTATGCTTTTTTCCTGTTTCTGAGTGTTGTACTGGCGGACAGGATAAACATTGCCTGCTATGAAAAAATTTCAGGAACGGAATTGGATCAGGGGATACCTCCGGAAGCATGGATTGCCATGGGAATGGACGAATATGGAGAATTGGGATACGGCATGTATAATGGCTATGGACCGGAGCTATATGCATACAGCGGATATGACGCGGAAGTAACCCGGATCCGGGCAAAGGAGTTTATCCGTGACAGAGTGAAAATGTTTCTGGCGGGGGCAGGTATGAGCGCCAAAGATTTTTATAAAGGGAAATTACTGGTGCAGTGGAATGATCCGACGCTGAATTGTTTTATGGAAAATCGCACTTTTATTCCGCAGCCGCATCATCTGGTCAGTGATATTGTGTCAGAGGAAGGAAAATATGCCGGGCAGATGAAGGAGCTGATGAACCAGTATCAATTTCTGTTCTATGCGGGGTTTCTGCTGTACTGTGCATCCCTTTTGCTGGGGGGCAATATTCCTTTTTACCGGTATCTGCCGCTTGTTATCATATTGGGAGGATTTCTTTTCACCATGCTGTGGGAAGCGATGTCCAGATATGTTTTCCCCTATGTGATCTATATGCTTCCCCTGGCGGCAATGGGCTGGGATTTTGCAGGGGAACGGCTGGAAAAAGCGGTAAATGTTCTTGGGAGAAAACGAACTGTCAATAAGGATCAGGAACGAGGAGAATGAATGGAACACAGAAAACGGATCAGACTTGTGGTTGCCTATGACGGAACCAATTATCACGGGTGGCAGATTCAGAATAACGGTATTACAATAGAATCGGAATTGAACAGATGTCTGACGGAACTGTTGGAAGAACCGATCGAGGTGATCGGTGCCAGCAGGACGGACGCGGGAGTGCATGCAATGGGAAATGTGGCGGTATTTGACACCGCTCATCCCATGCCGGGAAAGAAGATATCTTATGCGTTGAATCAGCGTCTGCCTGAGGATATACGCATTCAGAGATCGGAGGAGGTTCCCTCGGACTGGCATCCCAGACATGTGAAAAGCCGCAAGACTTATGAGTAC